>CAZRFB010000001.1:0-8092 GCA_964599185.1 uncultured Rhodobacterales bacterium
CGGCCTCGCCGCTCTCCTGCATCCGCCACATCGCCGCATAGCGCCCGCCCTGCGCCAGCAGCGCGGCGTGCGGGCCGCGCTCGACGATGCGGCCATCGACCATCACCGCGATCTCGTCGGCCTCGACCACGGTCGAGAGGCGATGGGCGATCATGATCACGGTGCGGTCGCGGCCCAGCGTGCGCAGCTCGTCCTGGATGTCGCGCTCGGTCTGGGTGTCGAGCGCCGAGGTCGCCTCGTCGAGCAGCAGGATCGGCGGGTTCTTGAGGATGGTGCGCGCGATCGCCACCCGCTGCTTCTCGCCGCCCGACAGCTTGAGCCCGCGCTCGCCCACCTGCGTCTCATAGCCTTTCGGCAGCGCGGCGATGAAGTCGTGGATGCTGGCCGCCTTCGCCGCCGCCTCGACCTGCGCGCGCGTCGCGCCCTCGCTTCCATAGGCGATGTTGTAGCCGATGGTGTCGTTGAACAGCACCGTATCCTGCGGCACGACGCCGATGGCGGCGCGCAGGCTCTCCTGCGTGACGGCGCGCAGGTCCTGCCCGTCGATGGTCACGGCGCCCGCGTTGACCTCGTAGAAGCGGAACAGCAGCCGCGAGATGGTGGACTTGCCCGCGCCCGACGGCCCGACCACCGCCAGCGTCCGCCCGCCCGGCACGCTGAAGGACACGTCCTTCAGGATCGGGCGGTCGGCGTCATAGCCGAAATCGACATGCTCGAAGCGCACCGCGCCCGCGCCCACCCGCAGCGGCGCGGCGCCGGGGGCGTCGCGCACCTCGGGCGGCTGGTCGAGCAGGCCGAACATGGCGCGCATGTCCACCAGCGCCTGACGGATCTCGCGGTAAACCGTGCCGAGAAAGTTCAGCGGCAGGGTGATCTGGATCATGTAGGCGTTGACCATCACGAAATCGCCGACGGTCAGCCGCCCCTGCAACACCCCCTGCGCCGCCATCGCCATCACCGCGACAAGCCCTGCGGTGATGATCAGCGCCTGGCCCGCGTTCAGCCCCGCCAGCGAGGTGGCGGTTCTGACCGCCGCCGCCTCATAGCCCGCCATGGCGCGGTCATAGCGGTCGGCCTCGCGCCGCTCGGCGCCGAAATACTTGACGGTCTCGAAATTGAGCAGGCTGTCCACCGCCTTCTGGTTGGCGTCGGTGTCCTCGGCGTTCATCCTCTCGCGGATCTTCACCCGCCATTCGGTCACCTTGAAGGTGAACCAGACGTAGAGCCCGATGGTCAGCACGATCACCGCGAAATAGCGCAGGTCGAACACCACCAGAAAGATCACCGCCACCATCGCCAGCTCCAGCGCCAGCGGCCCGATGCTGAACAGAAGAAAGCGCAGCAGGAAATCCACGCCCTTCACGCCGCGTTCGATGATGCGGCTGAGGCCCCCGGTCTTGCGCCCGAGGTGATAGCGCAGCGACAGCGCGTGGACATGGCGGAAGGTGCTGAGCGCAAGGCTGCGCAGCGCGCGCTGGCCGACGCGGGCGAACACCGCGTCGCGCAGTTGGTTGAAGCCCACGCTCGCCAGCCGCGCGGCGCCATAGGCCAGCACCAGCCAGACCGGCAGCGACAACAACACCGCGCGCGGGTCGGCGGCAGCGTCGTTCAGCCCGTCCACGGCGTATTTGAACGCGACCGGCGTCGCCACGGTGGCGAACTTGGCCAGCAGCAGGAACGCCAGCGCCGCCACCACGCGCGCCCGCGCCTCGCGGTCGCCCGGCGGCCACAGATGCGGCGCGACGCGGCCGATCACGCGCAGGTCGGAGGCGTCCGCGGCGGCAGGGTCGGATGTGGGGGCGGCGCGGCTTGCGGCGCGCATCGGGCGTCTCCTGAAGCGTGGGGGGCGCCGGGCGCGTCAGCGCTGCGCGTCGGCGCTGGGGTCGGGGTCGGGCACGGCGAATATCTGCCCCGGATAGATCAGGTCGGGGTTGCGGATGCGCGCGGCGTTGGCCTGATAGATCACGCTGTAGCGCACCCCCTCTCCATAGCGGTTTTCCGCGATGGCCCACAAGGTGTCGCCCGGCTGCACCACGATCTGGCCTGCGGCCAGCGTGGCGGCCTCGACCGATTCGCGGCGGAAGGGCGACTCGACCCGGCTGCGCACCGCGCCGTCGTCGCCCAGCAGATCGACCCGCAGCCGGTAATTTCCCGGCGCCAGCCCCGCCGCCGCCCGCGTGCTCCAGCGCCCGTCGGCGGCGACCCATGTCTCGGCGATCATCACCGCGTTGGCGTAGATGCGCAGGCGGCGCAGCGCCTCGGCGCGGCCGCTGATCTCAAGCCAGCCCTCGTCGGAATAGGAGACGAGATCCAGCGTCACCGCCTGATCGGCTGGGCGCGGCTGAGCCTGGGCGATGGTCACGCCCGAGGGGCGCAGCTGCGCGACGATCGGCGCCTCCTGCGGCGGCGGCGCGCCCGTCTGGGGCGCGCGATCCGCCGCGTCGCCGCGCGGCGGGGCCAGCAGCACCGACACATCGGCGCGCGCCATGGCGCCGCCGCCGCCGTCGCTCCACACGTCAAGCCGCTGGGCGTCTTGCGAGACCGGCGCCTTGCCATAGGCGACGAAGGCGCCGTCGCGCCCCGCGCGCGCGGTGGCGATCACCGTCTCGCCGATGCGGATCTGAACCTCGGCGCCCGGCGCGGCGGTTCCGGCGAACACCGCGTCGCCGTCGCGCTCCACGCGCACCACGTCGAAGGCCGGCGCCGACGCCGCGCCGGGCGCCCCGGCCATCGGCGTCTCCGGCGCGGCAGCAGACTCGGCGGTGGTCGCGGCCGTCTGCGGATGGGGGGTCGCAGCGGGGAACTCGGTGGTCGCCACCGGCGGCGGCGCGGCGGGTTCCTGAAGCCGCCACAGCGACAGGATCGCCACAGCCGCCAGCGCGGCGGCGCCCATCAGAACTGCGCGCATCGGCGCCATGCCTGCTTCACTCCAGCGCGCCTCGATCCTGTCATCCAAGCGTCAAAATACGAATACCGCATTGCAGCAGATACTTCAAATGCGGCGTTCACACAGGATCGGATCGGCGCGCGGTTCAGGCGCCCGTTCTGAGACGCCAGCCGATAAACGTCTGCGCCGTGCGGCGTCTCACCCGCGCGGCGCCTTCAGCGAGGGCGGCCGCGTTGTGGCGCAGTTTCTGCGCCGCCAGGGCGGTGGCGGACGCCGCGCTGGCGCTGCGCGGCGTCCGCTGAGGGCCGCGCCTCAGGCGCTGGCGAGCCGCTCGGCCACGTTCTCCCAGTTCACCAGCTTGTCGAGGAAGTTCTGGATGAACGCGGGCCGCTTGTTGCGGAAGTCGAGATAGTAGGAGTGCTCCCACACGTCGCAGCCCAGCAGCGCCGTCTGGCCAAAGCACAGCGGGTTCACGCCGTTGGGCGTCTTGGTGATCTTGAGCGCGCCGCCGTCCGCGACCAGCCAGGCCCAGCCCGAGCCGAACTGCCCGACGCCCGCCGCGACGAAATCCTCCTTGAATTTCGCCACCGAGCCGAAGGCGTCCACCAGCCGCTTCTCCAGCGCGCCGGGGATCGCGCCGGACTTCGGCGTCATCATCTCCCAGAACTGGTTGTGGTTCCAGTGCTGGGAGGCGTTGTTGAACAGCCCCGCCTTGGCGTCGTCGCCATAGGTGGCGACCACGATCTCCTCAAGCGACTTGCCCTCAAGCCCGGAGCCCGCCAGCAGCTTGTTGCCGTTGTCCACATAGGCCTTGTGGTGGAGGTCGTGGTGATACTCCAGCGTCTCGCGCGACATGCCCGCGCCCGCCAGCGCGTCGTGAGCGTAAGGAAGATCGGGAAGCTCGAAAGCCATGATGGCCCCCTGTCTGTGAAAGGATTTCAGGCGACGGCGCCCGCCGCTGTCATGGGTTATAGAGCAGTCCGCCGCGCGCTGAAACCGCGATCCGCTAAACGGCGATCAGCGCGGCGGCGACGCGGCGATCTTCGGCCAGCAGCACGTTGAAGGTGCGGCAGGCCGCCGCCGTGGCCATGGCGTCAACGCCGATCCCCGCCGCCTCCAGCGCGTCGCGCGCGTCGCGCGGCAGCGGCCGGATGTCGGCGCCCATGCCGACCAGCAGGATGTCGATCTCGCCCGCTGCGGCGATCACGTCGGCGAAGCACGCGGGCGTGATCGGGTCGGCGGGCGTCCATTGCCCGATGCGCGACGGCAGGATCAGCAGCCCGCCCTTGTGAGCGTAGCCGCCGATGCTGAACAGGCCCGGCCCATAGCCGTCGATCGGCGGGCGGCCGGAAAAGGTGACTTCGTTCAGGCGCATGGCGCGCTCACGGCGCATCCGGCGCGCCGAAGCGCACCCCCGCCGCCGCGTCGGCGTCCACCGTCTCGCGCGTCAGCCCGGTCCACAGCAGGAACACCGCCGCAATGAAGATCGAGGAATAAGTGCCGATCACGATGCCCCAGATCATGCCGAAGGTGAAGCCGCGGATCACCTCGCCGCCGAGTAAATACAGCGCCAGCAGCGCGATCAGCGTGGTGCCCGAGGTCATCAGCGTGCGCGACAGCGTCTCGTTGATCGACAGGTTGAGCAGATCCGCCAGCGGCATCTTCTTGAACTTGCGCAGGTTCTCGCGGATGCGGTCGAACACCACCACGGTGTCGTTCAGCGAATAGCCGACGATGGTCAGCAGCGCGGCGATGATCGACAGGTTGAACTCGATCTGCAGCACCGAGAACAGGCCGATGGTCAGCATCACGTCATGCGCCAGCGCGATCACCGCGCCCAGCGAGAACTGCCATTCGAAGCGCAGCCAGATGTAGAACAGGATCGAGACCACCGCCAGCACCACCGCCAGCGCGCCCGACAGCAGCAGCTCGCCGGAGACCTTGGCGCCCACCGCGTCGGTGGACAGGATGTTGACGGTGGGAATCGACGCCTGCAGCGCGCGGATCGCCACGTTCACCGCGTCGAGGTCGGACCCGTCGCCCGCGCCGATCCGCACCATCACCGCGTTGCGAGCGGCCCCGGTCAGCTCGGCGGCGGGATCGGAGATGCTGGTCACCGACACGTCGCCGATCCCAAGCCCGCCCAGCGCGCTTCGGTAGGCGGCGATGTCGGCGGGCTGTTCGGTCTCAGCCATGATCATCACGCCGCCGCGAAAATCGATGCCGAAGTTCAACCCCAGCGAGAACAGCGCTGCGAGCGACGCCAGCGCCAGCGCCGCCGAGGCGCCCACCGTCCAGCGGCGGATCGCCATGAAGTCGAGGTGGGTGTCCTGATTGACCAGCCTCAGCCGCATCTCACAAGCCCCCTCACAGCGCCAGAACCTTGGGACGGGCGCGCGCGAACCATCCCGCCACGATCAGCCGCGTGACCAGCACGGCGGTGAACACCGAGGTCACCACGCCGACGCCCAGCGTCACCGCAAAGCCCTTCACCGGGCCGGAGCCCATGGCGAACAGGATCGCGGCGGCGATGAAGGTGGTGATGTTGGCGTCCACGATCGCCGACAGCGCGCGCTCGTATCCCGCCTCGATGGCGCGCGCGACGCCCTTGGACCGCTTCAGCTCTTCGCGAATCCGCTCGAACACCAGCACGTTGGCGTCAACCGCCATGCCGATGGTCAGCACGATCCCGGCGATGCCCGGCAGGGTGAGCGTCGCGCCCACCGCCGAGAGAAACCCGATCAGCAGCGCGATGTTGACGATCAGCGCGACGTTGGCGAACAGGCCGAACAGGCCGTAGCTCAGCACCATGAAGATCATCACCGCCGCAAACGCCACCACGGTCGCGATCTCGCCCGCCGCGATGCTGTCGGCGCCGAGGTCGGGGCCGACGGTGCGCTGCTCCAGCACGGTGATCGCGGCCGGCAGCGCGCCCGCGCGCAGCAGGATCGCCAGCCGGTTGGCCTCCTCCACCGTGAACGACCCGGTGATCTGCCCCGAGCCGCCGGTGATCGCGGAGATGATGCGCGGCGCCGAGATCACTTCGCCGTCGAGCACGATGGCGAAGATCTTGCCGACGTTCTGGCGGGTGTAGTCGCCGAACTGCCGCGCGCCGGTGGTGTCGAAGCGGAAGTTCACCGCCGGGCGGCCGTCCTGGTCGAAGCCGGCGCTCGCGTCCACCAGGTTCTCGCCCGCCACTTTCGGCGCGCGCTCGATGATGTAGAACGCGCCCGGCTGATCGGCGTCGGGGACGATGACGTTGCCCGCGCCGGCCGCCGCGTCGGGGTTCTCGGTCTGGCCGATCACGACGTGAAAGGTCAGCTTGGCGGTCTCGCCCAGCAGCGCCAGCAATTCCTCCGCCGAGCCGATGCCGGGCACCTGGATCAGGATGCGCCGCTCGCCCTGGCGCTGGATGGTGGGCTCGCGGGTGCCCGCTTCATCGACACGGCGGCGCACGATCTCCAGCGACTGCGCCATGGTGCGCTCCAGCACCGCCGCACGCTCGACCTCGGTCAGCGTGACGCGGATCACGCCGTCGGCGCCGCCCGCTGCGTCAAAGGTGCGTCCGGAGACGCCCATCAGCCCCTGCTGCACCGGCTGCGCCAGATCCTGCACCGCCGCCACGGCGGCGCTCACCGCCTGCGGTGTCGGTTCGTTGAGGCGGATCACCAGCGCGTCGGTCGCGCCCTCGACCTGCCGGAACGGGCCGACCGTCTCACGCACCGCGCGCAGCGCGTCGCGCGCCGCAGGCCACAGGCCGACAAGCTGATCGCGATAGACGTCCTCGACCGCGACCTCGACCAGCAGATGCGCGCCGCCGCGCAGGTCGAGCCCGAGGTTGAGCACGCTGGCGGGCAGGAACGACGGCCAGCGCGCCGCCTGCGCCAGCAACTCCGGCGACGGCGCCTCGCCCCGCGCCTCGACAAGGGCGATCTGCGTGCGCGCCCGCGCCGCCGTATCCGCCGCGTCGTAGAACACGTTCGGCGCCGCGAACAGCGCGCCGAGCAGGCATACGCCGATCACCAGCGCCTTTTTCCAGAGCGAGAAATACAGCATGACCGGCCTCAGGTGGGGGCGCTGGGCGCCGGGATCAATCGGCGCCGCGCGTCGGCGTCAATTGTCGTTCGCCGGTTCAGACTTCGAGACCACCGCCGCGATGGTCGCCTTCACCAGCTTGACCTTCACGTTCGGCGCGATTTCGGCCTCGACGTCGCCCTCATGCACGCGCACCACCTTGGCGTGCATCCCGCCCTGGGTGATCACCTGGTCGCCCCGGCGCAGGGCGTCGAGCATGTTCTTGTGCTCCTTGGCCTTTTTCTGCTGCGGGCGGATCAGGAAAAAGTAGAAGATGACAAAGATCAGCAGCAGCGGCAGCAACTGGATCAGAAAGTCGCCGCCAGCGGCCGGGCCGCCCGCCTGCGCGTAGGCCGGTGAGATGAACATGGCTGTCTCCGTTTTCACGTCGCGGCGGACTATAGCCAGCGCGGGGTTCGGCGCAAGGCGGGCTGCGCAACTGGCGCGGCGCGCGGCGATGGGGCATAAGCCGGTCGCGAGTCACAGCCAGAGCGCCCCCATGCACGACATCCGCCTTCTCCGCGACGCCCCCGACGATTTCGACGCCGCGCTCGCCCGACGCGGGCTGGAGCCGCGCGCGCAGGACTTGCTGGCCATCGACGCCGCCCGCCGCGCCGCCATCGCCGCCGCCGAGACCGCGCAGGCCGAGCGCAACGCCGCCTCCAAAGCGGTCGGCGCCGCGAAGGCGCGCGGCGACGACGCCGAATTCGAGCGGCTGCGCGCGCTGGTCGCCGCCAAGAAGGACGAGATCGCGCAGCTTGAGGCGCAGGCGAAGGCCGCCGACGAGGCGCTGACCGCCGAGTTGATGGCGCTGCCCAACGCCCCCCTGCCTGACACGCCCGACGGCCCGGACGAGAGCGCCAATGTCGCGCTGCGCCGCTGGGGAAGCCCCCGCGCCTTCGACTTTGCGCCGCGCGAGCATTTCGAGATCGGCGAGCCGATGGGCGGCATGGACTTCGACGCCGCCGCGAAGCTTTCCGGCGCGCGCTTCGTGGTGCTGCGCGGCGCGCTGAACCGGCTGCACCGCGCGCTGGGCCAGTTCATGCTCGACACCCATGTTGACGAAAACGGCCTCACCGAGGTCTGGACGCCGGTGCTGGCGCGCGACGAGGCGCTGCTGGGCACCGGGCA
>CAZRFB010000002.1:0-6674 GCA_964599185.1 uncultured Rhodobacterales bacterium
GCGTCGATCGTCAGCAAGGAAACGCGACTCATGAAGCACGCCGCCCGCCTTTTCGGACCCCTCCTGCTCGTCGCCGCGCCTGTGTCGGCCCAGCAGCTTACGGTCTACACCGCGCTCGAGGCCGACCTGTTGCCGGTCTACAAGCAGAGCTTCGAGACCGCCAACCCCGGGATCACCATCCAGTGGGTCCGCGACTCGACGGGCGTGATCACCGCCAAGCTGCTCGCCGAAAAGGATAATCCGCGCGCCGACGTGGTGCTCGGCACGGCGGCGACGTCGCTGTTGCTGCTGAAGTCCGAGGGCATGCTCGACGCTTATGCGCCTCAGGGCGCCGACAAGCTCGACGCGCGCTTCGTCGACAAGGACACGCCGCCCTTCTGGGTCGGCACAAATGCCTGGTCGGCCGCGCTCTGCGTCAACACCGTCGAGATCGAAAAGGCCGGCGTCCCGATCCCGACGTCGTGGGCCGACCTGACCAGGCCGGAGTATCAGGGCTTGATCGTGATGCCGAACCCGGCGTCCTCGGGCACGGGATTTCTCGACGTGTCGTCGTGGCTCCAGCTTTTTGGCGCGGAGAAGGGCTGGGCGTTCATGGACGCGCTGCATCAGAACATCGCGACCTACACCCATTCGGGCTCAAAGCCCTGCACCATGGCCGCCGGCGGCGAACACCCCATCGGCGTCTCGTTTGCGTTTCGCGCGGCGCGGCTGGTGAACGAGGGCGCGCCGCTCGCCGTCGTGATCCCGTCCGAGGGCATCGGCTGGGACATGGAGGCCTCGGCCATCGTCGCCGGCACGGCCAACCCCGACGCCGCGCGGGCGCTGATCGACTGGACGCTGACGGACGAGGCGATGGCGATCTACGCCAAGAGCTACGCGATCCTCGCGCGGCAGGAGCTGGAGCAGCCGGTCGCCAATCTGCCCGCCGGGATCCGCGAGAAGCTGATCGACAACGACTTCGAGTGGGCGGCCAACAACCGCGCGGAGATCCTTGAGGAGTGGCGGCGCCGCTTCGGCTCGAAGTCCGAACCGAAGAGCTGACGCCTGCGGGAGGGGCGGCGGCGCCCCTCCCGTCCTCCCTGCCGCGAAGGAGCGCCGCCATGTCGGCCTATCTCGAGATCCGCAGCGTGACCAAGCGCTTCGGAGATTTCTCGGCGCTGCGAGACGTGTCGCTCGACATCGCCGAGGGCGAGTTCGTCTGCTTCCTCGGCCCCTCGGGCTGCGGCAAGACCACCTTGCTGCGCGCCATCGCGGGGCTCGACATCCAGAGCGAGGGCGTGATCCGGCAGGCCGGGCGCGACGTCTCGGCGCTGCCGCCCGAGGAGCGCGACTTCGGCATCGTGTTCCAGTCCTACGCGCTGTTTCCCAATCTGACGGTGCGCAAGAACATCGGCTTCGGGCTCAGGACGCGCGGCGCGCCGCGCGGCGAGATCGACCGGCGGGTGGACGAGCTTCTGGAGATGATCGGCCTGCCCGACAAGGGTGACAGCTACCCCGCGCAGATCTCGGGCGGCCAGCAGCAGCGCGTGGCGCTCGCGCGCGCGCTTGCGCCCAGGCCGGGGCTGATCCTGCTCGACGAGCCGCTGTCGGCGCTCGACGCCAAGGTTCGGCTGCACCTGCGCGAGGAGCTCAAGACGCTGCAGCGGCAGCTCGGCGTGACCATGGTCATGGTGACGCACGACCAGGACGAGGCGTTGTCGCTCGCCGACCGGATCGTGGTGATGAATGTCGGCGTCGTCGAACAGGTCGGCACGCCGTTCGAGATCTACGACCACCCGGCGTCGCGCTTTGTCGCGGACTTCATCGGCGCGATGAACTTTTTCCCCGGCGCGATGACCGCGCCCGACGCGATAGCGGTGCGCGACCTGCGTCTGCATTGCACGCCGAACGGTCATGCCGGCGGCCAGCCGGTGACGGTCGCGATCCGCCCCGAGGATGTGGCGCTCGCCGAGGACCACGAGAGCGACCCGCGCAACCTGATAGAGGTCGGCGTCGGCGGGATCGAATTTCTCGGCGCGCACGCCCGCGCGCAGCTCGTGCACGACGCCTTCGTCGGCGCCCCGCTGGTGGCGCAGCTTCCCCAGGCGGTGATGCGCCGCCGCGCCATCGCGCGCGGCCAGCAAATCCGCGTGCGCCTGCCCGAGGACCGGCTGCGCATATTCGACGGCGACGCCCGGCATGGCTGACGTCGCGATCGGCGCAAGCGCCATGCCGCGCCGGATGGTCGTGCGCCCCAGGTCGGGGCGCGACGACCGGCTGATGCTGGCTTTCGTCGGGATGATCGGGCTCTACCTGATCGCGAGCCTCGCCCTGCCGATCGGCTTCATGCTGTGGAAATCGACCGAGGTGCGCAGCTTCGCGTTCTCGGCGTTCGAGGTGGAGGTGGACCGCGGGCAGGGCTTCGAGCCGCTCGGCGCGCTCACCGTCGCCGCGCCGCGGCTCGGCCTCGCCGACGAGATCACGCAGGCGCGGCGCGGGCCGTCGCTGACGGCGGCGCAGCTGTTTCCGCGCGGCCAGTTCGAGGGCCAGCCGGTGACGGCGGCGCGCGTGCGGCTGACGGGCGACGCGCGCGGCGGCGGACTGGAGGCGCTGGGCCAGCCTGTCGCCATCGGCGACTGGGCCGAGGTGGACGCCGACAACCTGCGGCGGCTGACCCTGCGCGCCGGGACGATCAACTCCTTCGCCAACTATGCGGAGTATTTCTCCAACCCGGCGCTGTCGCAGTCGATCGTCAACAGCTTCGCCGTCGCGATCATCACCACCGTCATCACGGTGACGCTGGCCTTCGGCTTCGCTTATGCGCTGCACCGCACCTGCATGCGCGGCAAGGGCGTGTTCCGCACGCTGGCGACGGCGCCGATCCTGGCGCCCTCGCTGCTGGGCGGGCTGTCGCTGGTCTATCTGTTCGGCAATCAGGGGCTGTTGCGGGGGCTGATGTTCGGCGGGTCGATCTACGGCGCGCCGGGGATTGTGCTGGGATGCGTGTTCTTCACCTTCCCGCACGCGATGCTGATCATCGCGACCGCGCTGCGCATCGCCGACGCGCGGCTCTTCGAGGCGGCGCGGGTGCTGCGCGCCAGCCCGCGCCAGACCTTCTTCACCGTCACGCTGCCGGGCGCGCGCTATGGGCTGATCTCGGCGGCATTCGTCGTGTTCACGCTGACCATCACCGAGTTCGGCGTGCCGAAAGTGGTGGGCGGCGACTTCAATGTGCTGGCGCTCGACATCTACAAGCAGGTCGTGGGCCAGCAGAACTTCGCCATGGGCGCGGTGGTGTCGGTGATCCTGCTCGTGCCGGCGGTTTTCGCCTTCGCGGTGGATCGCTGGGTGACCGCGCGGCAGGTGGCGCTGCTTTCGGCGCGCGCGGCGCCCTACGACCCTGCGCCCGACCCGCGGACCGACCGCCGGGCCTTCGTGTTCTGCGCCGCCGTGGCGGGCTTTCTGCTGCTGATCCTGCTGGTGTCGCAATACGCGGCGTTGATCCGGTTCTGGCCCTACAACCATGAATTGACGCTCAGGCACTTCGCTTTCGAGGGAGTCGACGGCGGCGGCTGGGGCAGCTTCTGGAACTCGCTGCGGCTGGCCTTCTACGTCGCCACCATCGGCACGGGCGTCGTGTTCATCGGCGGATTCGTCGTCGAGAAAGGCCGCAGCTTCGCCTGGGCGCGCACCGCGCTCCAGTTTCTCGCCATGATGCCGATGGCGATCCCCGGCATGGTGCTGGGGCTCGCCTACATCTTTTTCTTCAACAACCCGGCGAACCCGCTCTATTTTCTCTACGGGACGATGGCGATCCTGGTGATCGCGACCATCACCCACTTCTACACCGTCTCGCACCTGACGGCGCTGACGGCGCTGAAGGCGATGGACCGGGAGTTCGAGTCGGTCTCGGCCTCGCTCAAGCAGCCGGTGACGCGGGTGTTTGCGCAGGTGACGACGCCGGTATGCTCACCCACGCTGATCGACATCGCAGCATATTTCTTCGTCAACGCGATGACGACCGTCTCGGCCGTGGTGTTTCTTTACGCGCCGCACACCACGCTGGCGGCGGTGGCGGCGCTCAACATGGACGATGCGGGCCAGATCCAGGCGGCGGCGGCGATGTGCATGCTGATCGTCTACGCCAACCTCGCGGCGCGCGGCGTGCACGCGCTGCTCTCGCGGCTGCTGGCGCGGACGCAGGCGTGGCGAACGCGATGACGGCGCATGCCGACCTCGTCGTCGTCGGCGCCGGCGTCGTCGGGCTGGCGCATGCGCTGGCGGCGCGTCGGCGCGGGCTGTCGGTCGTGGTCGTGGACCGCGAGGCCGAGGCCATCGGCGCCTCGGTGCGCAATTTCGGCTTCGTCACGGTGACGGGGCAGCGGGCGGGCGACTGCTGGCGCCGCGCGATGCGCTCGCGCGACGTCTGGCTCGAGGTCGCGCCGCAGGCGGGCATCGCGGTCGAGCACGCGGGGCTGCTGGTGACGGCGCAGCGGCCCGAGGCGATGCGCGTGCTCGAGGCGTTCGCCGCGACCGAGATGGGCGCGGACTGCGCGCTGCTGAGCGCGGCCGATGTGCGGGCGCGCCACGGCGCCGTGCTGGCCGACGGAGCGCTGCAAGGCGCGCTGTGGAGCCCGCACGAGCGCCGGGTCGAGAGCCGCGCCGCGATCCCGAAGCTCGCCGCCTGGATCGAGCACGGTCTCGGCGCGACCTTTCTGCGCGGGACGCTGGTCAGCGGCGTCGAGCCCGGTCGCGTCGTCACCACCGCCGGCGCCATCGAGGCCGGGCGCGTCGTCGTCTGCCCCGGCGACGATCTGCTGACGCTGTTTCCCGAGCGCATCGCGGCGCTGGGTATCGCGCGCTGCCGGCTGCACATGCTGAAGGTCATGCCCGGCGAGGCGGGCTTCCGCCTGCCCGGCGCGGTGATGTCCGACCTCTCGCTGGTCCGCTATCTCGGCTACGCGGCGCTACCCGAGGCGGCCACGCTGAAGGCGCGGCTCGACGCGGAGCAACCCGAGCACCTCGCCGAAGGCATCCATCTGATCGCCGTGCAGGGCGCCGACGGCGGCCTGATCGTCGGCGACAGCCATCACTATGAACGCAGCCCCTCGCCCTTCGCGCCCGACCGCGTGGACGCGCTGATCCTCGACGAATTGCACGCCGTGCTGCGCCTGCCGGGCGCGCGGGTGGTCGAGCGATGGCAGGGCACCTACGCCTCGCTGCCCGACCGGCTGATGATCCGCGACGCCCCGGACCCCGCGATCCGGCTGGTGATCGTGACAAGCGGCACGGGCGCCAGCACCGCTTTCGCCATCGGCGAGGAGACGATCGCCGAACTGTTCGGAGACTGACATGAGCCAGCGCCTGACGGCGGTCGTGTTCGACTGGGCCGGCACGATGATCGACCACGGCAGCCGCGCGCCGATGGGCGTGTTCGTGCGCGCCTTCGCCGACTTCGGCGTCGAGCTGACCGTGGCGCAGGCGCGCGGGCCGATGGGCATGGCCAAGCGCGACCACATCGCCGCCCTGATGGCGCTGCCGGAGGTCGCGGCCGCCTGGGCGGCGCGCCACGGCCGCGCGCCGGGCGAGGCCGACATCGACGCCGTCTACGCCGTGTTCGTGCCGATGAACGTCGCCGTCGTGACCGAATTCGCCGGGCTGATAGAGGGCGCGGCGGAGGCGGTCGCGGCGCTGCGGGCGCGCGGGCTGAAGATCGGCTCCACCACCGGCTACACGCGCGAGATCATGGCGCCGCTGCTGCCGCTGGCCGCTGCGCAGGGCTACGCGCCGGACAACCTCGTGTGCGCGGGCGACCTGGCCGAGGGGCGGCCCTCGCCGGCGATGATGTATCGCACCTTCCTCGACCTCGGCGTCTGGCCCGCCTGGTCGGTCGTGAAGGTGGACGACACCGAGGTCGGGATCGCGGAGGGTCTCAACGCCGGCGCCTGGACGGTTGGCGTAGCGCTGAGCGGCAATGTCTTCGGCCTATCGCCCGAGGAGACGGCTGCGCTTGAGCCCGAGGCGTTCGACGCCCGCCGCGCCGAGGCCGTGGCGCGCCTCACCCGCGCCGGTGCGCATTTCGTGATCGACTCGGTCGCCGATATTGCGTCGGCGACCGACGCCATCGAGGGCGCGCTGGCCCGCGGCGAGAGGCCCTGAGCGGCGCGGGCGCGGGCGACGGCCCCCACGCGACGACAACCGATGGACGAAACCCGATACGGAGCCTCTCGACGCGGCCAGACCCCAATCGGACAATCCCTCCAAAAGGGCCGAGCGAGGCGGCGAGCGCCCTTTGGCGGACCTGGCGGCGATCGGGCCGGCGCCACTGTGGCGGCTGCGGTCAGACCGCCTCGCCAAGCAGTTTCAGCCGCGCCAGAAGCGCTTCGGGAACCAGTTTCCTGACCCGGGCAACGCCTGAGTAGATCAGCCCGGCATTGCCGTCGAGCGTGATCAGGTCACCTTCCTGGAAGGAAGTCCCCGCCAGATCCATGCGCCCTCGCGTCTCGTCGATCTGCATGGCTTCGCAGCCCACCAGACAAACCTTGCCCAGTTGCCGGGCCACAACGGCCGCATGCGATGTGCGCGCGCCGTGCTGGGTCAGCAGCCCATCCGCAAGATCGAGGGCGGAAATGTCGCGCGTCTCGGCGTCCCGGCGCACCAGGATCACGGATTTCCCCGCCGCCTTGCGACTGCGG
>CAZRFB010000003.1:0-2240 GCA_964599185.1 uncultured Rhodobacterales bacterium
GGCGCGGTCATGGGCGGAGATGCCGGTGGTCACGCCCTCGCGCGCCTCGATCGACACGGTGAAGGCGGTCTCGTGGCGGCTCTGGTTGGCGGCGGCCATCAGCGGCAGGCCCAGCCGGTCGAGCCGCTCGCTGGTCATCGCCAGGCAGATCAGGCCGCGCCCGTGGGTGGCCATGAAGTTGATCGCGTCCGGCGTGGCCATCTGCGCGGGGATCACCAGATCGCCCTCGTTCTCGCGGTCCTCGTGATCGACCAGGATAAACATGCGCCCGTTGCGCGCCTCCTCGATCAGCTCCTCGACCGTCGCGATATAGTCGCTGAATTCGGTGCTCACGCCTTGCTCTCCCGCAGGCTTTCGTGGAGCCGCGCGACATAGCGCGCCAGCACGTCGATCTCCAGATTCACCCGCCGCCCCGGCGCCATGTCGCCAAAAGTGGTCCATGCCTTGGTGTGCGGGATCAGGTTCACGCCAAAGCGCCCGCCCCCCACCTCATTCACCGTCAGCGAGGCGCCATCCACGGCGATCGATCCCTTTGGCGCGATGAACGGCGCCAGCGCGGCGGGCGCTTCGATGCTGACGCGGGTGCTGTCGCCCTCGGGCCGCGCCGCGACCACCACGCCGACGCCGTCCACATGGCCCGAGACGATGTGCCCGCCCAGCTCGTCGCCCACGCGCAGCGCACGCTCAAGGTTCACCCGCCGCCCCGGCGCCCAGTCGGCCAGCGTGGTTTTCGAGACCGTCTCGGCGGAGATGTCGAGCGCGAACCAGCCGCGCCCGGCCTCGGTTCCGCGGTCCACCACGGTCAGGCAGACGCCGTCGCAGGCGATGGAGGCGCCAAGCGCGATGGTGGCGGGGTCATAGGCCGTGGCGATGCGCGCGCGCAGATCGCCGCGCCGCTCGGTCGCCACAACCTCTCCCACGTCGGTGATGATGCCGGTGAACATGGTCCCTGCTCTCGCTGGATCGGGCCTTCGCTGGATGCGCCGCAGGGCTTAAGGCGCATCCCCCCTCAGGGCAAGGCCCGCGCGGCGGATGGCCTCAGGCATCATTATGCCTGAGCAAGTTTCGAGTCGGGCTCTTCCATGGGGACTGCCGGTGACGCTTTTGTCGTCGGATCAGGCTCCGCCGACGTCCAGCGCGCGCCGCGCACAGGCCTCCTAAAGCCAGCCTTTGACCGAAGACTCGACAGAAGCCGCCGACAGCCCATAGCGGTCATGCAGCGTCGGCAAGGCGCCCGCGTCCAGAAAGGCGTCCGGCAAGGCGATCTGGCGAAACGCCGGGTGAACCCCCGCGCGCATCAGCGCCCCGGCCACCGCCTCGCCAAGGCCGCCGACGATGCTGTGGTTCTCCGCCGTCACCACCAGACGCCCCGGTTTGCGGCAGGCCGCGACGATGGCCTCCGTGTCCAGCGGCTTCAGCGTCGCCACATGCAGCACCGCCGCCGATACGCCCGCCACCGCCAGCCGCGTCGCCGCCTCCAGCACCCGCATCGTCATCAGCCCGGTCGAGACGAACAGCACGTCGTCGCCGTCGCGCAACAGCTTCGCCTTGCCGATCTCGAACTGGTGGCCGCTGTCGTGCAGCACGCTCGGCACATTGCCGCGCAGCAGGCGCATGTAGCAGGGGCCGGGGTGGGCGGCGATGGCGTGGGTGGCCTGCGCGATCTCGAAGGCGTCGCACGGGTCGATCACCGTGAGGTTGGGCATCGCGCGCAGGATGGCGAGATCCTCGGTCGCCTGATGGCTGGGGCCGTAGCCGGTGGTGAGCCCCGGCAGGGCGCAGACGATTTTCACCGGCAGGCTTTCCTCGGCGATCGCCATGCAGATGAAGTCATAGGCCCGGCGCGAGGCGAACACCGCGTAGGTGGTGGCGAACGGGATGAAGCCCTCGCGGGCGAGGCCGGCGGCGGCGGAGATCATCACCTGCTCGGCCATGCCCATCTGATGAAAGCGGTCGGGGTGGCGCGCGGCGAACACGTGCAGATCGGTGTATTTCGACAGATCCGCCGTCAGCCCGACGATGCGCGGATCGGCGGCCGCCACTTCGCACAGCGCATGGCCGAAGGGCGCCGCGACGGTCGGCGCGCCTTCCGCCGCCAGCGAGGCGATCATGGCGGAGGTCTTCAGGCCGCGCTTGGCGGGGTCGAGCGTGCGGGGGGTGTATTTCGACAGTCTCATGGCCGCGCCCCCTCGTCGATGATCGCCAAAGCCTTGTCCCATTCGTCCTCGTCCACGCGCAGG
>CAZRFB010000004.1:0-2217 GCA_964599185.1 uncultured Rhodobacterales bacterium
CAGACGCACAAGCGGCTGGAGATTCTCGTCGTGGATGACGGCTCGCGCGACGGCGCCGCAGCGGTGGCCGAGGCCGTCCGCAGAACGGAGCCACGCCTCGAACTGATCCGCCAAGCCAATTCCGGGGTTGCCGCCGCACGAAACGCGGGCCTCGCGCACGCGCGCGGCGACTATGTCGCCTGGCTCGACGCGGACGATCTCTGGCATCCCACGAAAATCGAGAAACAACTCGCCGTCTTCGCCGCAGCGGCGACGCCGCTGAGTTTCGTCTACTGCGGCTATCGGCTGATTGACGCGGCCGGGATCGTCATGCGCAATCCCCGCACACTCGCCGACGTCTCCGGCTCGACTGTCCACAGGCAGATCGCCACCACCTATTTCACCAATGTCAGCAGCATGATGGCGCCGAGGTCTCTGGCGCAGGCGCTGGGCGGGCATGACCCGCGATTGCGCGAATGGGGAATCGAGGGGGCTGAGGATCTTCTGCTGCAATTGCGGCTGGCGCTGCGCGGGCCGGCGGGCTGCGTGCGCGAGGCGCTGGTCGGCTACCGAATGCACGGCGCGAACATGTCGCGCGCAGTCGCCCGCGCCGCCCGCTCGAATGAAAAGGCCCTGGCGCTGGTCGCCGAGGAGGCGCGCGACATCCCCGCCTGGGTGTTCCGGCAAGGCCGCGCGCGCATGGCCGGCTTCTGCTTCCAGATCGCGCTGTCGGGCGACGTCCGCGAAGGCGCAAAGTTGCTGGCGCGGCTGGCTGCGGGACAGCCGCGTGAGGTCGCGGCGATGCTGCTGCGCATTGCGGGCTGGGTGCTTCGCGAGGCCGCGGGGCTCAGGCCCACCGACCCCGATGTCGGCCGCCCCTTCGGCGAAGCCGACCCCGCTTCAGTTCCTTGGGAGGGTCATATGCTGCTGTCCGGCCGGTTGCGCCGCCGCCTCGACTGTCTCGACGCGGAAGCGAATTCCGACCGAACCGCGACGTTGTCGAACTGATCTGATCCCGACTGGTCCCCGAAACCCGGGAGGGGCGACCAGAGAGTGGTCTCCACCTTTCGCCCCGCGAGCATCGCCTCGACGATGTCGGGCGCGAGCAGCGTGAGCCGCGGCATGGTGCTGACATAGGCGCGCCCGATCTTCTCGGCCCTCGATTTGCCGTAGAAGGCCAATAGCCAATCGGCGTAAGGCCATGGACACGGTGCGACACGCGCTATCGCGCGAGTATGCCGTCCCGCCGGCGCCCCTCCGGTGAGAGCCGCGGCTATGCGGCCTTGACGGCTGGGTTTCTCTGGGCGGCCCAGTTCCAAGGCAGGAGGTCGTCGAGCTTCGACATGGGCGTGCCGGCGATGCGGGCAAGAATGTCGGCGAGCCAGGCCTGGGGGTCGACGTCGTTGAGTTTGGCGGTGACGATCAAGGTGTAGAAGAAGGCGGCGCGGTCGCCGCCGCGCTCGGAGCCGGCGAACAGCCACGCCTTCGGCCGAGGGCGACGCCGCGCAGCGAGCGCTCGGCCGCATTGTTCGTCAGGCAGATACGCCCGTCGGTCAGGAAGCCGGAAAAATTGACCCGGCGGGACAGCATGTCGTCCATGGCCTTGGCGACGGGGGCGTGCTTCGACAGCCGGGCGCGCTCGGTCTTCATCCAGTCGCGCAGGGCGGCGACGAGGGGCGCGACCTCGGCGGTGCGGACGGCGCGCCGCTGGTCGGGCGGCAGACCGATGATGGCGCGCTCGAGGTCAAAGATCGCGTCGATGCGCTTCACCGCCTCAAGCGCGAGCGGTGAGACGGGCGGCTGCGCGTCTGATAGCGGTGACGCTGCATGTCCTGACCGGCGGCGGCGCCGTGTTGCACGTCCAGCGCTCCGGGCGTCGTGGTTGCGCCGTGTCGCTTGGAGTCATGGGTCTCGCCACACTGGCCTGGCGGCGGAGAGAACGCGCGCGCCGCGCCGGATCAGTGCGCCGCCGTCCACATCCTGAACCGCCCCTGCCCGGTGATTTCGCGGGCGAGGCCGCGCGCGGTCAGCAGGGCGAGGTTTCGCTGCGCCGCCGAGACCGAGACGCCGCCCGCGTCCGCCGCGTCCTGCGCCGAGACCGCGACGCGCGCGGCCAGCAGCGCCACCAGCAGGCGCGGCGTGCGCCCGGAGAGACCCGCGACCGCCGCCTCGGCGCGCGCCCGCCACGCCTGCATCCGTTCGAGCGCGATCAGCGCCTCGGCGCATCCCGTGGCGAGA
>CAZRFB010000005.1:0-6208 GCA_964599185.1 uncultured Rhodobacterales bacterium
GGTCCCGCCGCACTTGTCGCAGACGCCGGCCACCTTCGGCTTCTTGTCAGTGTCGTGGTAGCCCTCGCCACAGCTTGCACAGGTATAGCGCCCGGCGACGCGGCCGATCATCGCCTCGTCGTCCACGGTCATGTTCACCACGGCGTCGAGCGTCAGACCCTTCTCCGCCAGCAGCCGGTCCAGCGCCTCGGCCTGCGGTGTGGTGCGCGGAAATCCGTCGAAGATCACGCCCTGCGCCACGTCCGGGGCGTCGAGCCGATCCGAAACCACGCCGATCACGATGTCGTCGGAGACCAGCCCGCCCGCCTTCATCACCGCCTCGGCCTTGCGCCCGACCTCGGACCCGGCTGCGACGGCGGCGCGCAGCATGTCGCCGGTGGAGAGCTGCACCAGCCCCCTGTTCTCGACCAGAATACGCGCCTGCGTTCCCTTGCCCGCCCCCGGCGGCCCCAGCAGAATGATGTTCAACGGCGTCTCCCCCGACCCCTCAGTTTCGATTTTTCGATCAGGTCGCCGTATTGGTGCGCCAGCAGGTGGCTCTGGACCTGTGTGATGAAATCCATCGTCACCGAGACGACGATCAGCAGTGAGGTGCCGCCGAAATAGAACGGCACCGACAGCCTTGAGATCAGGATCTCCGGCAGCACGCAGACCAGCGCCAGATAGGCGGCCCCCACCACCGTCAGCCGGGTCAGCACATAGTCGAGGTATTCCGCCGTGCGCTTGCCGGGCCGGATGCCGGGCACGAAGCCGCCGTGTTTCTTGAGGTTCTCCGCCACCTCGTCGGGGTTGAACACCACCGCCGTATAGAAGAACGCGAAGAACACGATCAGCGCGACGAAAATCAGCAGAAACAGCGGCTGGCCGCGCCCCAGCAGCGCCGAAATCGTCGTCAGGATCGCGCCGCCGCCATCCGCCGAGAACCCGGCGATGGTGGTCGGCAGCAGCAACAGCGACGAGGCGAAGATCGGCGGGATCACGCCGGCGGTGTTGACCTTGAGCGGCAGGTGGCTGGTGTCGCCGCCATACATCTTCTGGCCGACCTGGCGCTTGGGATACTGGATCAGGATGCGCCGCTGCGCCCGCTCGATATAAACCACGCCCGCGATCACCGCGATCGCGCCGATCAGCACGCCGATGATCACGATGGCGCTCAGTTGCCCGGTGCGGCCCAGCTCGAAGAACTGCGCCAGCGCGGCGGGCAGCTCGGCGACGATGCCGATGTAGATGATCAGCGAGATGCCGTTGCCGACGCCGCGCGCGGTGATCTGCTCACCCAGCCACATGAGAAACATCGTGCCGCCGACCAGCGTGATCACCGCCGAGGCGCGGAAGAACATCCCCGGATCGAGCGCCAGTCCCTGCCCCTCCAGCCCCACCGAGATGCCATAGGCCTGCACCGTAGCCAGCAGCACCGTGCCATAGCGGGTGTACTGGTTGATCTTCTTGCGGCCCTGCTCGCCCTCTTTCTTGAGCTGTTCAAGATGCGGCACCATCGAGGTCATCAGCTGCATGATGATCGAGGCGGAGATGTAGGGCATGATGCCGAGCGCGAAGATCGCCATGCGCCCGACCGCGCCGCCCGCGAACATGTTGAACACGCCCAGGATGCCGCCCTGAGTCTGTTCGATGAAGCGGGCGAGCTGTTCGGGGTCGATGCCCGGCATCGGGATGTAGGTGCCGAGCCGATAGACGATCAGCAGCCCCAGCGTGAACAGGATGCGGCTCTGCAGCTCCTTGGCCTTGCCGAAGGTGCTCCAGCTCAGGTTTGCGGCGAGTTGCTCGGCGGCGGAGGCCATCGCGTATCCCTTTCGGCCCGGTCGCGAGCCACGTCAGTGCGGGCGGGCCGTGCGGCCCGCCGGTTCACGCCTTGGCGGCGTCGCGGAACGCGCGATCCGCCGCGCGGCGCCTGGCCACCACGTCGATCACTTCCACCTTGCCGCCGATCTTTTCAACCGCCGCAATCGCCGCAGCCGAAGCGCCCGCGACCTCGATGGTCAG
Source organism: uncultured Rhodobacterales bacterium (assembly GCA_964599185.1). Lineage (GTDB taxonomy): Bacteria > Pseudomonadota > Alphaproteobacteria > Rhodobacterales > Rhodobacteraceae > Rubrimonas. The sequence continues at coordinate 2,002 of CAZRFB010000005.1, forward strand.
CGCCGTGGTGAGTTCGCCCTTGGCCAGCAGCCGCACGCCATCGAGCCTGCGGCGGATCACGCCGCCCGCCAGCAGCGCGTCCTCGCCGATCACATCCCCGGCGGTGATGGCGCCGCGCTCCAGCGCGCGCTCCAGCGTCTGGAGGTTGATCACCGCATACTGGCGCCTGTCGAGCGGGTTGAAGCCGCGCTTCGGCATCCGGCGATGGATGGCCATCTGGCCGCCCTCATAGCCGTTGATCGCGACACCAGAGCGCGAGGACTGGCCCTTGATGCCGCGCCCGGCGGTCTTGCCCATGCCGGAGCCGGGGCCGCGACCCACCCGCTTGCGCTTTTTCGTTGCGCCGGGGTTGTCGCTGAGTTCGTGCAATTTCATGACGCATCTCCTTCGGTCGGATGCGGGGGGCGCGTCACCGCCCCCGCCCACGACAAGAGCGCCCCGCCAAGGTGGCGGCGCGCCGGCGGCTTCAGCCGCGCTCCTCGATGATCTTCGCCAGATGCGGGATCGAGGCCACCATGCCGCGCGTGGCGGGGGTGTCCTCAAGCTCGCGCTGGCGGTGCATCTTGTTCAGGCCCAGACCGACCAGCGTGGCGCGCTGCTTGGCTGGGCGGCGGATCGGGCTGCCGATCTGCTTGACGACGATGGTCTTTGCCATGTCCGCTCTCCTCACTCGGCCGAAGCCGCTTCGGGCTCGACATCCATCGGCGCTTCGTCACGCCTGGGCATGATGTCGGCGACCTTCTTGCCGCGCCGCGCCGCGACCTGACGCGGGCTGGTCTGAAGGCCGAGGCCGTCGAAGGTGGCGCGGATCATGTTGTAGGGGTTCTGGGTGCCAATCGACTTCGACACCACGTCCTGCACGCCCAGCATCTCGAACACGGCGCGCATCGGCCCGCCCGCGATGATGCCGGTGCCCGCCGTCGCCGTGCGCATCACCACGCGGCCCGCGCCATGGCGGCCCTCGATGTCGTGATGCAGCGTGCGGCCCTCGCGCAGCGGCACCCGGACGATGCCGCGCTTGGCCTCCTCGGTCGCCTTGCGGATCGCCTCGGGCACTTCACGCGCCTTGCCGGAGCCATAGCCGACGCGGCCCTTCTGATCACCCACCACGACGAGCGCGGCGAAGCCAAAGCGCTTGCCGCCCTTCACCGTCTTGGAGACGCGATTGATCGCCACCAGCCGGTCCTGGAACTCCGGCTCCTCGCGGTCGCGGCGGTCGCGCCGGTCGTTGCTGCGGCCCTGGCCGCGGCGCTCGGTTTCTCTCGCCATGTCGGCCCCCTTAGAATTTCAATCCGCCCTCACGGGCGGCGTCGGCGAGGGCCTTGATCTTCCCGTGGAAGATGAAGCCGCCGCGATCGAAATACACGTCCTCGACGCCGGCCGCCTTGGCGCGCTCGGCGATCGCCGCGCCGATCACGGCCGCCGCTTCGAGGTTGTTCTTGCCGACCACGCCGAACGCCTTCTCCAGCGAGGAGGCGGCGGCCAGCGTGCGGCCCTGCGCGTCGTCGATCAGCTGCACCGAGATGTTCTTCGACGACCGGTGCACCGACAGCCGCGGCTTGCCGGACGCGACCTTGCGCAGCTTGGAGCGCACGCGCTGGCGGCGGCGCTCGAAGAGTTTGAGCTTGTTGTTCGCCATGATGCGCTCCTTTACTTCTTCTTGCCTTCCTTGCGGAAGATATATTCGCCCTTGTACTTCACGCCTTTGCCCTTGTACGGCTCGGGCGGACGCCAGTCGCGAATTTCCGCCGCCACCTGGCCGACCACCTGCTGGTCGGACCCGGTGATCTCGATCTCGGTGGGCTTGGCGCACTTCACGTCCACGCCCTCGGGGATCGGATAGTCAACGTCGTGGCTGTAGCCGAGCGACAGCTTCAGCACCCTGCCCTGCACGGCGGCGCGATAACCGACGCCGACGATCTCAAGTTCCTTCTTGAAGCCCTCCGACACGCCGACGCCAAGGTTGGCGATCTGCGTGCGGGTCATGCCCCACTGCTGGCGGGCGCGCTTGCTTTCGCCGCGCGGCCGCACGCTCACCATCGCGCCGTCGAGCGTGATGGTCACGTCGTCGGTGGCGGTGAAGCGGCGCACGCCGCGCGGCCCCTTGGCTTCGACCGTCTGGCCGGAGACCGTGAAGGAGACGCCCTTGGGCGCTTCGACGGGTTTTTTTCCGATACGCGACATGTCCGGATCTCCCTCAAAACACCGTGCAGAGCACTTCGCCGCCGACATTGTCGGCGCGGGCCTGCGTGTCGCTCATCACGCCCCTGGAGGTCGAGATGATCGCGACGCCGAGACCGTTGCGCACCGTCGGCACGCCCTTGACGCCCGAATAGGCGCGGCGGCCGGGAGTGGAGACGCGCTTGATCTCGCGGATCACCGGGCGACCGTCGAAATACTTGAGCGAGATCTCGTATTCCGGCTTCTTGTCGCCGCTGTCGATCAGTTCGAAGCCGCGGATGTAGCCTTCGGCCAGCAGCACCTCCAGCACCCGGCGCCGCAGCGTCGAGGCGGGCGTGCGCACGGTCGATTTGGTGCGCATCTGCGCGTTGCGGATGCGGGTCAGCATATCGCCGAGCGGATCATTCATGCTCATCGCCGCCCCCTCACCAGCTCGACTTGACCATGCCGGGGATCTGGCCGATCGAGGCGAGATCCCGCAGCGCGATGCGGCTCATCTTCAGTTTGCGGTAATACGCCTTCGGACGGCCGGAGATCTCGCAGCGGCTGTGCAGCCGCGTCGCCGACGAGTTGCGCGGCAACTTCGCCAGCTTGAGCCGCGCCTTGAAGCGCTCCTCCATCGAGATCTCGCCGTTGGCGGCGGTTTCCTTCAACGCGGCGCGCTTTGCGGCGAACCGGGCGACGAGGGCGACGCGCTTTTTCTGGCGCTCGACCATGCTTACTTTAGCCATGTTCTCTGTTCCCCTCGCCTCAGGCCCGGAACGGCATGTTGAAATGCGTCAGCAGCGCCTTGGCCTCGGCGTCGGTGCGCGCCGTGGTCGCGATGACGATGTCCATGCCCCACATCTGATCGATCTTGTCGTATTCGATCTCGGGGAACACGATATGCTCGCGCAGGCCCATGGCGTAGTTGCCGCGGCCGTCGAAGCTCTTGGCGCTCACGCCGCGAAAGTCGCGGATGCGCGGCATCGCCACGGTGATCAGACGGTCGAGGAATTCGTACATCCGCGCGCCGCGCAGCGTCACCTTCACGCCCAGCGGCATGAACTCACGCACCTTGAAGCCCGCGATGGACTTTTTCGCCTTGGTGATGACCGGCTTCTGCCCGGCGATCTTCATCAGATCGTCATGCGCCGCCTTGATCTTCTTGCTGTCGCCGACCGCCTCGCCGACGCCCATGTTCAGCACGATCTTGTCGAGCTTCGGGGCCATCATCGCGTTGCGGTAGCCGAATTCCTCGATCAGCTTCGGCTTGATCACGGAATCGTACTGCGCCCGCAGCCGGGGCACATATGTTGTCTCGTCAAGCATCGATCACCTCCCCGGACTTCTTGGCGTAGCGCACCTTCTTGCCATCGACGTCCTTGAAGCCGACGCGCGTCGCCACGCCCAGCTTGGGATCGACCAGCGCCAGGTTCGACAACTGGATCGGCGCGTCCTTGGGGATGCGGCCGCCCTTCTCGGACTGGGTCTGGCGGGTGTGGCGGATCACGGTGTTGACGCCGCCGACCACCGCGCGCCCGTCCTTGGGCGAGACGGCGAGGATCTCGCCCTGCTTGCCCTTGTCGCGACCGGTCAGCACAACGACCGTGTCGCCCTTCTTGAGCTTGGCCGCCATCACAGCACCTCCGGCGCGAGCGAGATGATCTTCATGAAGTTCTTCGCGCGCAACTCACGCACCACCGGCCCGAAGATGCGGGTGCCGATCGGCTCGTTGTTGTTGTTGATGATCACCGCCGCGTTGGTGTCAAAGCGGATCGCGGTGCCGTCGTCGCGGCGCACTTCCTTGGCGGTGCGCACGATGACGGCCTTGCGGACATCGCCCTTCTTCACCTTGCCGCGGGGGATCGCCTCTTTAATCGACACCACGATGATGTCGCCCACAGAGGCGTATTTCCGCTTGGCGCCGCCGAGCACCTTGATGCACTGGACGCGCTTGGCGCCGGAGTTGTCGGCGACGTCCAGATTGGATTGCATCTGGATCATGGGTTGCTCCTGACCTTCGGGGACGCGCCCCGGGGTTTCA
>CAZRFB010000006.1:0-1880 GCA_964599185.1 uncultured Rhodobacterales bacterium
CGGCTTCCCTTGACACGGCGGCCCTGCGGCGGCAGATAGCGCGCTCGACTTCGGGCGCGCATGGGGCGCGCGCGACGCATTCGCTCCGGTCACGGGGCGCGCTGTCCAAGGCCGCGCCGCAGGGCGCGACGAAGCGCCGCCGCAGGGCGGCCGCCGCAGGGCGCGGAACTCAAGGAAGGGACCACGCGCGATGTTCGCGGTGATCAAGACGGGCGGCAAGCAATACAAGGTCGCCGCCAACGACAAGCTGCTGATCGAAAAGCTCGATGCGGCGGCAGGCGACACAGTGACGTTCAGCGACGTGCTGATGCTGGGCGAGGGCGACGCCATCACGGTCGGCGCGCCGCTGATCGCGGGCGCGGGCGTGACGGCGGAAGTGCTGGAGCAGACCAAGGGCCCCAAGGTCATCTCGTTCAAGAAGCGCCGCCGCAAGCACTCCTCGCAGCGCCGCAAGGGGCACCGGCAACTGCTGACCCAGGTGAAGATCACCGCCATTCTGGCCGACGGCGTCTCCGCCGCGGCGCAGACGACGAAGGAGGACTGATCCATGGCGCACAAGAAGGCGGGCGGTTCATCCCGCAACGGACGCGACAGCGCCGGACGGCGGCTCGGCGTCAAGAAATACGGCGGCGAGGCGGTGATCTCGGGCAACATCCTGGTGCGCCAGCGCGGCACCAAGATGTGGCCGGGCGTCAACGTCGGCCTCGGCAAGGACCACACGCTGTTCGCCACCAGCGACGGCGCGGTGAAGTTCCACAAGGGGATCAAGGGGCGGATGTTCGTCTCGGTGGTGACGCCGACGGCGCAAGCCGCCGAGTAGGCCGCACGCCCCTTCCCCGCCCTGCCGCAAAGGGGGGATCGGCCGCGCGGCCGGTCCCCCCTTTTCCTTTGGAGCGCGCCCATGCGCCAGACCGTCGAGACGCCCACCCTCACCCTGCGCGCGCTGACGCCCGACGACGCGGCTGCGGTGGCGCGCATCCTTGGCGACGCGCGCGTGGCCAAGATGCTGCGCGTCGTGCCGCACCCGCTGCCCGCAGGCGCGGCGGAGCGGTATATCGCGCGGCTGGGCGGCGGCGTCGCGCCCGAACATGCGCTGGCGATCCGCGGCAAGGGCGAGACGGCGCTGCGCGGCGTGGTCTCGGTGAAGTTCTTCGCCGACAGCGACGGTGCGCGGATCGGCTTCTGGCTCGACCCCGCGTGGCAGGGCAAGGGCGTGATGTCGGAGGCGGCGGCGGGCGTGGCCGACGCGCTGTTTGAGGACGGCGCGCCGTGGCTGGCGACGGAGGTTCACGCCGGCAACCCCGCCGCGCGGCGGGTTCTGGAGAAGCTCGGCTTCGCGTTTGACGACACGCGCGACCCGGCGCAGGCGCGCCTTGACGCAACCCATTGGCGCGCGCGACGGCTCGACCCGACGCGCGCGAAGGCATAGAAGGCGGCGCATGAAGTTTCTCGACACAGCGAAGGTTTATATCCGCTCCGGCGCGGGCGGGCGCGGCTGCGCGTCGTTCCGGCGCGAGAAGTTCATCGAGTTCGGCGGCCCCGACGGCGGCGACGGCGGGCGCGGCGGCGACGTGTGGATCGAGGCGGTGGACGGCCTCAACACCCTGATCGACTTTCGCTATCAGCAGCATTTCAAGGCGCAGAACGGCCAGGGCGGCATGGGCAAGCAGCGCACCGGCAAGGATGGCGAGAGCGTCACCCTGCGCGTGCCTGCCGGCACCGAAGTGCTGGACGAGGACGCCGAGACGGTGATCGCCGACCTCACCACGACCGGTCAGCGCGTGCTGCTGGCGCGCGGCGGCAACGGCGGCTGGGGCAACCTGCGCTTCAAGACCTCGACCAATCAGGCCCCGCGCCACGCCAACCCCGGACAGGAGGCG
>CAZRFB010000007.1:0-13416 GCA_964599185.1 uncultured Rhodobacterales bacterium
TGACGCCGCCGCGCCACAGTATGCCGCCGAGTGAGCGGCCCGCGCCTGCCCATTTGCGCGCGGGCGCCCTATTGTCGCCCACCCGCGCGCGCGTCGTGCGGCATGATTCGCAGCGATGGGAGCGGGCGGCGCGCCGTCCAGGAGACGCATGACACGACTGATCGCAGGCCTGTTCAGCTTTCTGGCGCTGGCCGCCATCGCCGGGATCGCAGGGGTGGGCCTTGTCGTGTGGATGTATGGCCGCGACCTGCCCGGCTATGACAGCCTCGCCAACTACCAGCCCGCCACGCTCAGCCGGGTGTATTCCGGCGAGGGGCGCCTGATCGCCGAATTCGCGCGTGAGCGGCGCATCTTCGCGCCCATCGACGAAATCCCCGATCTGGTGAAGCAGGCGTTCATCTCCGCCGAGGACAAGAATTTCTACAGCCACCCCGGCATCGACGCGACCGGCGTGCTGCGCGCGATGCTGGCCAACGCGCAGGCGCTGCGCTCGGGCGACGGGCGGCTGCAGGGCGCCTCGACCATCACCCAGCAGGTGATGAAGAACTTCCTGCTGACCGCCGACCGCTCGCTGGAGCGCAAGATCAAGGAGGCGATCCTGTCGATTCGCATCGAGCAGGCGCTGTCCAAGGACCGCATTCTTGAGCTCTATCTCAACGAGATCTTCCTTGGGCAGAACGCCTATGGGGTGGCGGCGGCGGCGCAGCGGTATTTCGGCGCGACGCTGGAGGATCTGACGCTGGCGCAGGCGGCCTATCTGGCGGCGCTGCCCAAGGCGCCCAGCGACCTGCACCCGGTGCGCCAGCGCGACCGTGCGGTGGAGCGGCGCAACTATGTTCTGCGCCAGATGTATGAGAACGGCGTCATCAGCGAGATCGATCTGGCTGTCGCGCGGATCGAGCCGCTCGCCACGCTGTTCGACGGCGGGGTGGAGACGCAGGTCGCGGCCCCCGACCGGCCCAACCACTTCACCGAGGAGGTGCGCCGCGATTTGATCGCGCGGATGGGCGAGGAGGCGGTGCTGGGCGGCGGTCTGACGGTGCGCGCCACCATCGACCCCGCGTTGCAGGACATCGCGGCGGCGGCGCTGCGCAGGCAGTTGCTCGACTATGACCGCGCGCAGGGCGGCTATGGCGGCCCGGTGGCGCAGCTTGTCGGCGTGAACCTGGGCGACGCGGCGGCATGGCGCGCGGCGCTGGGGGCGACGCCCGCGCCGCGCGACGTGCCCGGCTGGCGCCCCGCGCTGGTGCTGGCGGTGGACGCGAAGGGCGCCGACATCGGCGTTGAAGGCGTGGAGGCGCCGGTGCGGCTCGACTACGCCGGGGTGAAGGGCTGGGCGCGGCGGCGGCTGGGCGGCGGCAGGCTGGGGCCCGCGCTGACCGGCGCGGCGGATGTCTGGGCGCCCGGCGACGTGATCCTGGTCGAGCAGGGCGACGCGGCCTGGGCGATGCGGCAGGTTCCCGAAGTGCAGGGCGCCTTCATGGCGATGGAGGTCGGCACCGGCCGCGTTCTGGCGATGCAGGGCGGCTTTTCCTTTGAGTCCTCGGTGTTCAACCGCGCCACGCAGGCGATGCGTCAGCCCGGCTCGGCGTTCAAGCCCTTCGTCTATGCGACCGCGCTGGAGCAGGGCTATACGCCCGCGACCATCATCCTCGACGCGCCGGTGGTGGTGGACACCGGCGGCGGGGTGTGGAAGCCGCAGAATTCGTCGGGCAAGTTCTACGGCCCGTCGCCGATGCGCATCGGGCTGGAGCTGTCGCGCAACCTGATGACGGTGCGGCTGGCGCAGGAGATCGGCATGGACAGCGTCGCCGACCATGCGCGGCGGTTCCACATCTACGACGCGATGCCGTCGCATCTGTCCTATGCGCTGGGCGCGGGCGAGACCACGCTTTCCCGGATGGTCGCGGGCTACGCCATGTTCGCCAACGGCGGACGGCGCATCGAGCCGACGCTGATCGACCGGGTGCAGGACCGGCGCGGCGCCACCATCTGGCGCCACGACGCGCAGATCTGCGTCGGCTGCGCGTCGCCCTATGACCCCGCCTCGGCGCCGAACGCGCTGGCGACCGGCGAGCAGGTGATCGACCCGGTGACCGCCTACCAGATCACCTCGATGCTGCGCGGCGTGGTCACGCGCGGCACCGGCGCGCGCGCCTTCGCGGGCGTCGAGGCGATGGTCGCGGGCAAGACCGGCACCACCAACGACGCCAAGGACGTGTGGTTTCTCGGCTTCACGCCGAAAATCGCCTTCGGCTGCTATATCGGCTTCGACCAGCCGCGCAACATGGGCCGCAGCGCGTTCGGCGGCACGCTCTGCGCGCCGATGGTGGCGGATTTCGTGCGCAAGGCGACCGCCGGACAGCCGGTCGGCGCCTTCGTCGCGCCGCCCGAGACGGTGTTCGTCACCATCGACCGCTGGAGCGGCAGTCCAACAGGCGGCGCATCTGGCGCAGACGCGATCGACGAGGCGTTCCGCCCCGGCTTCACGCCCTATGACGTGGCGGCGTCGGACATGATCGGCGGCGGCGCGTTCTATTTCACCGGCGGCGACTTTCCGATGTCGCTGGAGGACGGCGCCGCGCCCGAGCCGGGCGCAGGCGCGCCGGGCGCTGTGGACGCGCCGCGCAGGCCGCCCGCAGGCGGCGGGTTCGCTTCGCCAGGCGGGCTTTACTGAACGGCGCGCCCGGCTTTACCTCGCGCGCCCGCGCCAGTATGCAGCAAGGCCGTGCGCCGCGCGCGCTCATGAGCTGAAGCGGAGGATCGCGTCCCGTGCGCGCCGAAACCGAGAACGACATCGCCGCCGTCGAGAAGTCGCTGGAGCTGTTGCGCCAGCGCATCGGCTGGGAGACCGCCGAGGCGCGGCTGGAGGAGTTCAACGCCCGCGTCGAAGACCCCGCCCTTTGGGACGACCCCGCCAAGGCGCAAAAACTGATGCGTGAGCGGCAGGCGCTGTCGGACTCGGTCGAAACCTATCGCGGGCTGGCGCGGGAGCTGGCCGACACGGCCGAGCTGATCGAGCTGGGCGAAGCGGAGGACGACGCCGAAGTGGTGGCGGAGGCCGAAGCGACGCTGAAGGACCTGCGCGCCCGCGCCGCGCAGAAGGAGATCGAGGCGCTGCTGTCGGGCGAACTCGACGGCGCCGACACCTTCCTTGAGATCAACGCGGGCGCGGGCGGCACCGAAAGCTGCGACTGGGCGGCGATGCTGGCGCGCATGTATGTGCGCTGGGCCGAGGCGCACGGCTACAAGGTCGAGCTGATCTCGGAGAACCCCGGCGAGGAAGCCGGCATCAAGTCGGTCACCTACCAGATCAAGGGGCCGAACGCCTATGGCTGGCTCAAGTCGGAAAGCGGCGTGCACCGGCTGGTGCGCATCTCGCCCTTCGACAGTCAGGCGCGGCGGCATACCTCGTTCAGCTCGGTCTGGGTCTATCCGGTGATCGACGACAGCATCGAGATCGACATCGCGCCGAACGATATCCGCATCGACACCTACCGCTCCTCCGGCGCCGGCGGACAGCACGTCAACACCACCGATTCGGCGGTGCGCATCACCCATTTTCCCACCGGGATCGTGGTGACCTCGTCGGAGAAGTCGCAGCACCAGAACCGCGCCAACTGCATGGCGGCGCTCAAGTCGCGGCTCTACGATCTGGAGATGAAGAAGCGGATGCAGGTTGTGCAGGACGCGCATGACAGCAAGGGCGACGCGGGCTGGGGCAACCAGATCCGCTCCTATGTGCTGCAACCCTATCAGATGGTGAAGGATCTGCGCACCGGCGTCGAGACCTCCGACAGCGCGGGCGTGCTCGACGGCGACCTCGACGCCTTCATGGGCGCCGCGCTGGCGCTGGAGGTGTCGGGCAAGTCGCGCGCCGAGGCCAACGCGGAATTCTGAGCGCGCCCATCCGGCGCATCCCGGCGCGCCGCTGGTTTTGGCGCCGCGCCTTTCGCCTTCTTCGCAGCCCCGGCCTTGCGCCGGGGCCTTTCCGCGAGCGTCAGCGATCACCGCCCCCGGCGTGAGCGCCGGGGGCTTGCGTCATGTCAGGAGGCGTCGGCCTTCTGCGGGCGCGGCGTTGTGACCGGCGCGGGCTGGGGCTTGGTTTCGCCGAGCGGGTCGTCGCGGCGCTGGACCGAGCCTTCGAAATGGGCGCCGCTCTCGATGGCGATGGTCTTGTGGATGATGTCGCCCTCGACCTTGGCGGTCGAGGTCAGCCGCACCTTCAGCCCGCGCACCCGGCCCCGGATGTGGCCATGGATCACGATGTCGTCGGCGACGATCTCGCCCGAGATCGTGGCGGCCTCGCCCACTGTCAGCAGATGGGCGCGGATGTCGCCCTCGATCTTGCCGTCCACCTGCATGTCGCCGGTGGTGGAGATGTTGCCGACCACGGTGAGGTCGTTGGAGATGGTCGAGGGCGCGGGCTTGGGCTTGGGCGCCGCAGGCGGCGGCGTCATCGCCGCAGGCGGCAGCTTCTCCTCGGTCCTTGCGGGCTCGATCGGCTCGGTGATCTTGGGCTTAGAGAACATTTGAGGCGGCCTCGATGAACTTCATGGGGTTGACGGGATTGCCGTTGACGCGAACTTCGTAATGCAGGTGCGGCCCGGTGCTGCGGCCGGTGCTGCCCAGATCGCCGATCCGCGCGCCGCGCGCCACCCTCTGGCCCGCGGTCACGCGGATGGCGTTGAGGTGAGCATACACGGTTTCAAAGCCGAAGGCGTGGCGAATCTTGACCACCTTGCCATAGCCGCGCTGCACGCCCGCGAAGCTCACCACGCCGTCGGCGGCGGTCGAGACCGCCGCGCCGCGCGGCCCCGCCATGTCCAGCCCCTCGTGCCGGGCGCGCCTGCGGTTGAGCGGATCGGCGCGCAGGCCGAAGCGGCTGGTGAAGCGCGGCGCCGCGACCGGCGCGCCGAACGGCATCTTCGCGGCGGCGGTGCGCAGCAGGCGCACGGTTTGAAGATCCTCGATCACCGCCGACGCGCGCGCCTCCTCCTCAGGCTCAAGCGCGTCTTCGGGACCGGCGGGGATGAACGGCCCGCCGGCGGCCTCGGTCTCGCGGCGCAACTGCTCAAGCACGCTGTCGATGTTGACGCCCGCCGCCTTGAGCATCGATTCCAGCGGCGCGATGCTGAGCGTCGCGGCCTTCTCGATCTGGGCCAGCAACTGCGCCTGGCGGTCGCGCTGCTGCGACACGTCGGCCTCCAGCGCGCCCAGCGCGCCGACCACCTGCTCCGCCGTCGCCTCCGCGTCGTCGCGCGCCAGCACAGTCGCGTTCAGCGCCCCGGCGATGCGGTGCAGCGTCTCGGCCAGATCGGCGCGCTCGGCCTCGATCGCCTGCGCCTCGGCCTCCAGCGCCGCGCTGCGCTGCGCCAGCGCCAGCGCCTGCGTCTGCGCGGCGTCGCGCTCGGCCAGCAGGGCGGCGTTCGCCGCGGAAAGCGTCGCAACCTGCGCATCCAGCGCGCGCTGGGCGCCGACGGCGGCGGTCATGGCGTCGTGGCGTTCGCGCAACTGCGCCAGCGCGGCCTGCGCGCGGGCTTCGGCTTCGGCGTGCGCCGCCGCCGCCGCGTCGCGCGCCGCCGCCGCCGCTGACAGCCGCGCGTCGTAGTGCGCGGCGACGGCGGCGATCTCGTGCTCCGAGGCGCTGTCCTCGAACGCCTCCAGCGCCAGCATTCCGGTCGCCGTCATCGTCCAGGCGCCGATCACAAGAGCGGCGGCGGCGAGCGCGGCCTGCCCCCGGCAGCTCAGCCGCAGGCAGTGAAACCGTGAGTCGGACCTTACGATGATCGATTTTTCAGGGAACAGACGCGACAGCAGTCCGGCGGAGCGGTGATGCGCTTCTCGCATCGATAGGGCCTCCATGGGTTGCGACGCTTGGCGGCTTTCTGGCCGGTAACGCCGTCGTTAGAGGACCTGTGGCGCCGGATCAACCTTTTTGCGCGGAAATGCGCCACCTTAATTTCGCCGCTTGACTATTCCGTGACGCATCGAATCACCCCGTGATCGCCGCCAGCACCGCGTCCACGTGGCCCGGCACCTTCACCTTGCGCCAGACATGCGTCACCACGCCCGCGCCGTCGATCACAAAGGTCGCCCGCTCAATGCCGAAATAGGTCTTGCCATACATGCTTTTCTCGACCCATACGCCATAGCGTTCGCAGATGTCGCCGCCTTCGTCTGAGATCAGGATCACGTTCAGCGCGTGCTTGTCGCGGAACTTGTCGTGCTTTTTCACACTGTCCTTCGACATGCCGATCACGACTGCGCCAGCCGCTGCGAATTCCGCCGCCTTTTCGCTGAAACCGATGGCCTCGGTGGTGCAGCCGCTCGTATCGTCCTTGGGGTAGAAATACAGCACCACGGTGCGGCCTGCGAAATCGGGGCGACGCACGGTCTCGCCGCCGCCGCGGGGGGCCTCGAAGGCGGGCGCCTTGGCGCCGGTGTCGAACTGGCTCATGCGGTGCTCCTTGAACGGGCGGCGGGCGCATCCTGCGCCGCCGCCGCGCAAGACATACGGCGTTTGCGCGGGCGTCAAGCGCGCCGGATGCGCAGCGGAGCGGGGAAGCGGCGATGATGCGGCGATGGCGCCGGGCGGGGAGCGGGTTCGGAGGGCGGTCGCAGGGCCGCGCCGCCCGGCTGGCGGGCGCGCTCGCCGCCGGAACGCTGGCCGCCGCGCTGATTCTGGCGGCGGTCGCCTGGGCGCGGCTGCGGCAGGGGCCGGTCGCGATTGGCGGGCTGACGCCGCATATCGAGGCGGCGGCGGGCGCCGCGCTCGACGGCCTCAGCCTGACGCTGGACGGCGCCGAACTGACGCTGGGCGACGCGCTCGACCCCCATCCCGGCGTGCGCCTTATCCGTCTGCGGCTGCGCGACGCCGAGGGGCGGATCGTGTTCGCGGCGCCGCAGGCGCAGGTGAGCTTTCGCCCGCTCGATCTGCTGCTGGGCAGGCTCAGGCCGACGGCGATCACGCTGACCGGCCCCGGCGCGCGGCTGACGCGCGACGCCGACGGGCGGTTCCGGCTGGGCGTGGGCGTCGCGGCCGCTGCGGAAGCCGGGGCGCCGGGCGCATCCGACGGCGCCGCCGACGTTCCTGCGGCGGCAGGCGCGGATCAGGAAGCCGCGCCGGAGGGCGTGGCGCGCGTGCTCGACGCGCTGGCGCAAGGCGCGCCCGGGCCGCTGGAGGCGCTGGAGGAGATCACCCTCACCGGCGCGCGGCTGGTCTATGACGATTTCAGCTCCGGCAGGCGCTGGCGGGCGGAGCGCGCCGATCTGCGGGTGACGCGCGCCGACGGCGCGCTGACCGCCGCCGCGTCGGTCACGTTGCCGGGCGGCGCGCTGGGGCCGACCTATCTGCGGGCCGAAGGCGCGCGCACCGCCGAGGGCGGCGCGCGGATGCGGCTGAACTTCAGCGGCGTCGCGACCCGCGATCTGGTGGATCAGTTCCCGGCGCTGGAGGGCCTGCAGGCGCTCGACGCGCCGATGCAGGGCGGCGCGTCGGTCGAGATCGACGCGGGCGGCCGCCTGCGCGCCTTTGACGGCTTGCTGCGCGCGGCGGCGGGCGTGATCCGCGCGCAGGGCGCCGAGATCGCGCTGGAGGGCGGGCTGCTGGACTTCTCGCTCGACCCGCTGACGCAGCGCTATGACCTGCGGCGCGTCGCGCTGCGCACCGATCACGGCGCCCTGTCCGGCCGCGCCACGATCGACGTGGACGCCGACGCCGCAGGGGCGATCGGGACGGTGACGGCGCAGCTTGATCTCGACGCGCTGACGCTGGCGCCGCCGGGCGTGTTCGCGGCCCCCGCCGACTTCGACGCCGCGTCGGTGACGCTGCGCGCGCGGATGGCGCCGCTCCGTATCGAGATCGCCGAGGCGCATCTGGCGCGCGGGCCGCTGCGGCTGGACGCGCGCGGCGCCGCGTCGCTGGGCGCCGACGGCTGGACGGCGGAGGTCTCCGCGGCCGGGCGCGCGGTAGGGGTGGAGGCGCTGGCGGCGCTCTGGCCGCTCGGCGCCGCGCCGGGCGCGCGGAGCTGGATCGCCGACAACATGACGGCGGGCGTGGTGGACCGGGTGGACGCCTTCGCCCGCGTCACCCCGCAAGGTGAGGATTTCGCCGTCACTTTCGCCTTCAGCGACGCGACGGCGCATTATTTCCGCCCGCTGCCGCCGATCACCGCCGCGTCGGGCTGGGGCGAGGTGACCAGCCGCAGCTTCGCGCTGACGCTGGACGCGGGCGACGTGCGCCCGCCGGGCGGCGGCGTGGTCGATCTCGCCGGGTCGGTGTTCCGGCTGCCCGACCTGAATGATCCGCTCTCGACCTCGTTGGTCGAGGCGCAAGGCTCGGGGCCGACAGCGGCGTTTCTGGAGGTGCTGGATTTTCCGCCGCTGGGCTTTCCCGGCAAGCTCGACCTCGCGCCGCGCGGCGTCGGCGGCGCGGCGGCGGTGCGCGCGCGCCTCACGCTGCCGCTGCTGAAGGATCTCGCGCTGGAGCAGATCGGGGTCGATGTCGCCGCCACGCTGACGGATCTGGCGATGACCGCGCCGGGCATAGGCGGGGCGCTGCGCGCGGAGCGTCTGACGCTGGCGGCGAGCGTCGATCAGCTCAGCGCGGTGGGCGACGTGACGCTGGACGGCGCGCCGCTGCGGCTGGACTGGACCGAGACCTTCGACCCCGCGCCGGACATGCCGCAAAGCCGGTTCATCGTGGCGGCCACGCTGACCCAGGCGCAGCGCGCCGCGTTCGGGGTGGAGGCGGCGCCCTGGCTCGACGGGCCGGTGGGGGCGCGGGCGACCATCGAGCTGATGCGCGGCGGCGAGACGCGGTTCGAGGCCGATCTCGACCTCACCGACGCGGCGTTGTCGGCGGCGCCGCTGGGCTGGCGCAAGGCTGCGGGCGCGGCGGCGCGCGCGCAGGTGGCGGGGCGGCGCAACGGCGCGCTGGCGCTGTCGCGGCTGACGCTGGAGGCGCCCGGCCTGTCGCTGGCGGGCGCGGCGCGGCTGGATCCGGCGGGCGGGCTGGAGACGCTGGAGCTGTCGCGGCTGCGGCTGGGCGACCTGGCCGATCTGCAGGTCTCGGTGGCGCGCGACGGCGCAGGCTTCGCGGTCGCCGCGCGCGGGCCGCTGCTCGACAGCCGCGCTTTCGACGGGGTGGAGGCCGGCGCAGGAGGCGGCGCAGACGAAGACGGCGGGCCGCCGGTGGCGCTGACGCTGGCGGTGGAGCGGCTGCGCGTGCTCGACCAGCTCACCATCGCCGACGCCGAGGGGCTGTTGCGCCGCCGCGCCGACGGCGCGGTGACGGCGCAGCTGCGCGGACGCGCCGGGGGCGCGGTGACGCTGGACTACGCCGCCGACGCGGGCGGCGAGCGGCTGCGCCTGAGCGCCGGGGACGCCGGCGGCCTGTTGCGCGCGGCGGATCTGTTTCGCGACGGCGTCGGCGGCGCGCTGGAGCTTGACGCCGACATCCTGCGCGACGGCGGGTTGTCCCTGCGCGGCGAGGCGCGGCTCAGCGGCTTCGTCGTCTCGAACGATCCGGCGCTGTCGCAGATGCTGGCCCGCGCCGACATCGACGCGGCGCGCGCCAGCGGCGTGCGCTTCGACACCATCCGCGCGCCGTTCACGCTCAGCGGCGCCACGATCACGCTCGATGAGGCGGTCGCCTACGGGCCGACCATCGGCGTCTCGATCAGCGGCGACTACCACCTCGACGCCGACCGGCTCGACATGCGCGGCGTGTTCAGCCCCGCCTTCGGCATCAACAGCGCCATCGGCGCGGTGCCGATCATCGGCGGGCTGCTGACCGGGGGCGAGGGGCGCGGGTTCATCGCGTTCAACTTCCGCCTCACCGGCCCGTCGCGCGACCCCGACGTGTCGGTGAACCCGCTGTCGGTGCTCACGCCGGGCATCCTGCGGCGCCTGTTCGACGGCGGCGACGGGCCGACGCCGGAGCGCCAGAAGCCGATGACGCGCTGAACCGCGCGCCCTCGCCATCGCACTGGCGCGCGGCGCGGCGAGCCGCTATCTTTTGCGTCATGGATGGTTCGTTCAACGAGGGGGCGTCGGTGGCCGACGCCCGGGATCACGCGGCGGCCCGCGCTGAGGCGTGGCTGGCGCGCGCAGGCTTGCGCCCGACGCGACAGCGCCGCGCGCTGGCCGAACTGCTGATCGGCGACGGGCGGCATCGCCATGTCACCGCAGAAACCCTGTTCGCCGCCGCGCGCGACGCAGGCGAGGGCGTAGCGCTGGCCACGGTCTATAACACGCTGAAATGCTTCACCGAAGCCGGGCTGCTCACCGAGATCGCCGTGGACGGCGCCCGCAGCTATTTCGACACCCGCACCGAGGATCACCCGCATTTCTACTGGGAGGACGACGGCGCGCTGATCGACGCGCCGCCCGAGGGCGTGGCTTTCGCCCGCCTGCCCACGCCGCCGCAGGGCGCCGAGATCGCGCGGGTCGATGTGGTGATCCGGCTGCGGCGGCGCTGAGGCGCGCAAGACCCGGTCGCGCCCCGGCCCCCTTCACGCCTTCGTGAACGCGCCGACCAGCTCCACATGCGGCGACCAGCGAAACTGGTCCACAGGCTGCACCCAGTCCAGCCGATAACCGCCGTCGATCAGCGTCCGCGCGTCGCGGGCGAAGGTGGCGGGGTTGCAGCTGACCGCCGCGACGCGGGAAACAGCGCTGCCCGCGATCTGAGCCGCCTGCGCCGCCGCGCCCGCGCGGGGCGGGTCGAACACCACCGCGTCGAAGCGGTTCAATTCCGCCGCCATAAGCGGGCGCGCCTTGAGATCGCGGGTCTCGACCGCCACCGCGCGCAGGCCCGGCGTCGCGCGCCACGCGGCGTCGAGCGCCGCCAGCGCCGCCGCGTCGGCCTCCACCGCCCGCACCGCCGCGCGCTCGGCCAGCGGCAGCGCGAAGGTTCCCGAGCCCGAGAACAGGTCGGCGACCGTCTCCGCGTCGCCTGCCGCCTCGGCCACCGCCGCCAGCAACGCCGCCTCGCCCTCGCGCGTCGCCTGCAGGAAACCGCCCGGCGGCGGCGCGACCAGCGCGCGGCCAAAGCGCTGATGCGGCGGGCGCCGCTGCGCGACGGTCTCGCCGCCATAGCTCAGCCGCGCCATATCCGCCGCCGCCGCCGCTTGCGCCAGCAGTGCGCGCAGCGGGCCGTCGAGCGGCTTTTGCCCCGCAAGGTCGATGTCCAGCCCGCCCTCGGTCACCGTCAGCGACAGCCGGACCTCGCCGCTGCGAGAGGCGGTCAGCCCGACGAGATCGGCGCAGACCGGCAGCGCCGCGACGATGGCGGGATGCGCCACCGCGCAGGCCGTGATCGCGATCAGCGTCGCGTCGCTGCGCCCGTGAAAGCCCAAGACCACCGTCTTGCGCGTCCGCCGCCCAGCGAAGGTGACGCGCCTGCGCGTCCCCGGCGGCGAGACGGCGATCGGGCGCAGCGGCGCGCTCAGCCCGCGCGCCGCAAGCGCCGCCGCCACCATCTCGGTTTTCCACGAGGCGAGAAACGGATCGGAGGCGTGTTGCAGCGCGCAGCCGCCGCAGACGCCGAAATGCGGACAGACCGGCGCGATGCGCTCTGGCGCGGGCGCCATGACGCGCGCCTCCAGCAGCCGCTCGCCGTCGATGCGCCCGGCCACCGCCTCGCCGGGCAGGGTGAAGGGCGCGAACACCGGGCCTTGCGGCGTGTCGGCGACGCCGTCGCCCAGATGCGCCAGCCGTGAGATGATGAGGGGTTCCATGCGGCGCAGCGATAGCGGCGCCCGGCGTCGCGGTCGAGGGGCTTCAGCCCTTCAGCGCCGCGATCAGGTATTCGCGCGCGCCGTCGCCGCCCATGATCGGGCTGTCGCCTTCATGCGTCACCCGCCAGCCCGCGCCGACAAGGAAATCGCGCACCCGCGCCCGCGCGGCCTCCAGCGCCGCCGGATCGCGCACCATGCCGCCCCGGCCCACCGCCGCGCGGCCCGCCTCGAACTGCGGCTTTACCAGCGCTGCGAGCCGGGCGCCGGGCCTGGCGCGCGACAGCGCTGGCGGCAGCGCCAGCGTCAGCGAGATGAACGACACATCCGCCACGATCCAGTCGAGCGGCGGGATCAGCCCCCCGGGCAGGTCGCGGGCGTTGACGCCCTCCAGCGCGGTCACGCGCGGGTCGGCGGCCAGCGACGGCGCAAGCTGGCCGTGGCCCACATCCAGCGCGATCACCCGCGCCGCGCCGCGCGCCAGCAGCACCTGGGTAAAGCCGCCGGTCGAGGCGCCGACATCCAGCGCCACGGCGCCCGCAGGGTCGAGCGCGAAGGCGTCGAGCGCATGGACCAGCTTCAGCGCGGCGCGGCTGACCCAGGGGCAGGGGTCGGCGACCACCGCCACCGCCGCGCCGTCGGGCGCCGCCTGCGCGGGCTTGAGCGCCACGGCGCCGTCCACCGTCACCGCGCCTGCGGCCACCAGCGCCTGCGCCCGCGCCCGCGACGGCGCCAGCCCCAGCGCCACGAGACGCTGGTCGAGCCGCATCTACTCCGCCGCCTGCGCCGCGCCCTGATCCGCCTCCGCCGACAGGAACCGCTCCGCCTCCAGCGCCGCCATGCAGCCCATGCCCGCCGAGGTCACCGCCTGACGATAGACATGGTCGGTCACGTCGCCGGCGGCGAACAGTCCGGGCACGGAAGTTGCGGTCGAGAAGCCGTGCGTGACCACATAGCCGCCGTGATGCGTCTCGATCTGGTCGCGCACCAGTTCCGAGGCGGGCGCGTGGCCGATGGCGATGAACACGCCGTCGGTCGCGATCTCCTGCGTCGCGCCGGTGTTCACGTCGCGCAGGCGCACCCCCGTCACGCCCGGCGGGTTGTCGTCGCCCAGCACCTCGTCGAGCGCGTGGTTCCAGATCACCGCGATCTTGGGATGGTTGAACAGCCGGTTCTGCAGGATCTTTTCGGCGCGAAAGCTGTCGCGGCGGTGCACCACGGTCACTTTCGTCGCGTGGTTGGTCAGATACAGCGCCTCCTCCACCGCCGAGTTGCCGCCGCCGATCACCACCACCTGCTTGCCGCGATAGAAGAAGCCGTCGCAGGTGGCGCAGGCCGAGACGCCGAAACCCTTGAACTTCTCCTCCGACGGCAGCCCCAGCCAGCGCGCCTGCGCGCCGGTGGCCAGGATCACCGCGTCGGCCACATAGACCGTTCCGCCGTCGCCCGTGGCGCGGAACGGGCGCGACGACAGGTCGAGTTTCTGGATATGGTCGGTGACGATCTCGGTTCCCATCTCGCGCGCATGGTTCTCCATCCGCACCATCAGGTCCGGCCCCATCACCGAGGCGTCGCCGGGCCAGTTCTCGACATCGGTGGTGATGGTGAGCTGGCCGCCGGGCTGGATGCCCTGCACCAGCAGCGGCGCCAGCATCGCCCGCGCCGCATAGACCCC
>CAZRFB010000008.1:0-2914 GCA_964599185.1 uncultured Rhodobacterales bacterium
GCGCACGCCTGTCGCCTCGGGCCGGTCGCGGCAGATCACCAGATAAAGCATCGTTTTCCCCTCATTCACGCCTTGGCGCCCTTGCGGCCTGATCCCAGCATGGGCGCGGCGGTCTCGTCCAGCGGCCAGCGCGGCCGCGCCGCCAGATCGAGGCCGGAGCGTTCGCCGCGCGCGCGCCGCTCCAGCCCAGCCCAGGCGATCATCGCGGCGTTGTCGGTGCAGAGTTTCAGGGGCGGCGCGACAAAGGCGAAGCCCTGCGCCGCCGCCCGCGTCATAAGCGCCGCGCGCACCGCGCCGTTGGCGGCGACGCCCCCGGCCACCGCCAGCGCAGGCGCTGCGACATCGGGTCGCGCCGTTTGAAACCGCGCCATGGCGCGCGCGGTCTTTTCCGCCAGCACGTCGGCCACCGCCGCCTGAAACCCGGCGCAGAGGTCGGCCACGTCGCCCGGATGCAAGCCCCCTTGCGCGGCGGCCAGCGCATCCGCCGCCCGGCGCACGGCGGTCTTGAGGCCGGAGAAACTCATGTCGCAGCCGGGCCGGTCCAGCAGCGGGCGCGGCAAGGCGAAGCGCGCGGGGTCGCCCGCCGCCGCCGCGCGCTCCACCTCCGGCCCGCCGGGAAAGCCCAGGCCCAGGTGCTTGGCCACCTTGTCGAACGCCTCGCCCGGCGCGTCGTCGATCGAGCCGCCCAGCCGCGCATAGACGCCAAGCCCGTCGATGGCGACCAGCTGGCAGTGCCCGCCGGAGACCAGCAGCAACAGATAGGGCCAGTTCAGCCCGTCGGTGAGGCGCGGCGTCAGCGCGTGGCCCTCCAGATGGTTGACGCCCAGAAACGGCAGCCCGGCGCCGAAGGCGATCCCCTTGGCGACCATCACCCCCGACAGCACCCCGCCGATCAGCCCCGGCCCGGCGGTGGCGGCCACCGCGTCGATGCCGCCCAGCGTCAGCCCCGCCTGCGCCAGCGCCGCCTCGACGCAATGGTCCAGCCGCTCGGCGTGGGCGCGGGCGGCGATCTCGGGCACCACGCCGCCGAAATCGGCGTGCAGCGCGTTCTGCCCCCAGACCACCGAGGCGAGAATAGCGCCCGGCGCCTGCGCGGCGCCGCCCGCGACACGGGCGCGCACCACGGCGGCGGCGGTGTCGTCGCAGCTCGATTCCAGCCCCAGCACGGTCAGCGTATCGCCCACGGCTTCACCCTTTCGCCGCCTTGCGCGGCGTGCGCGTCGCGGGTAGCACCTTGGGCCATGACCATGCAAATCACCCCCGAGACACCCCTGCGCATCGGCACCCGCGGCTCGGCGCTGGCGCTGGCGCAGGCGCACGAGACCCGCGAGCGGCTGATGGCGGCCCACGGCCTGCCCGGGGCGGCGTTCGAGATCGTCGTCATCAAGACCACCGGCGACCGCGTGCTTGACCGCGCGCTGTCGGAGATCGGCGGCAAGGGCCTGTTCACGAAAGAGATCGAGGAGGCGTTGCTGGCGGGGACCATCCACCTCGCGGTGCACTCGATGAAGGACATGCCGACCGTGCTGCCCGAGGGGCTGAGCATGGCGGCCTATCTGCCGCGCGAGGACGTGCGCGACGCCTTCGTGTCGCATCGTCACGCCAGCGTCGCGGCGCTGCCGCACGGCGCCGTGGTCGGCACCTCGTCGCTCAGGCGGCGCGCGCAGCTCTTGCACCGGCGGCCCGACCTGCGCGTGGTGGAGTTTCGCGGCAACGTGCAGACCCGCATGAAAAAGCTCGGCGACGGCGTGGCGGAGGCGACCTTTCTCGCCTGCGCCGGCCTGCGGCGGCTGGGGCTGGAGGACGCGGTGCGCGCGCCCATCGAGCCGGAGGTGATGCTGCCCGCCGTGGCGCAGGGCGCCATCGGCATCGAGACGCGGACCGACGCGGCGGCGGTGCGCGCGCTGCTGGCGCCGATCGCCTGCGCGCCCACCGCCGCGCGGCTGGCCGCCGAGCGTGCGCTGCTGGCGGGGCTCGACGGCTCCTGCCGCACGCCGATCGGCGGGCTGGCGGTGCTGGAGGAAGGCGCCCTGTGGCTGCGCGCCGAGATCGTGCGCCCCGACGGCTCGGAGCGGCTGGCGACCGAGCGGCGCGGCCCGGCGGCGGACGGCGCCGCCATGGGCGCCGACGCGGCGGCGGAGTTGCGCGCGCGCGGCGGGGCCGGTTTCTTCGCGGCGTGAGCGCGCCGCGCATCCTGCTCACCCGCCCGCGCGCCGACTCGGCGGCGCTCGCGCAAGACCTCGCGGCGCAGGGCTGGCGCCCGCTGATCTGGCCGCTGATCGAGATCGAGACCATCGCGCCCAGCCCCGACCTGCGCGGCGCGCAGGCGGTGATCTTCTCCTCCGCCAACGCCGCGCGCCGCGCCGCGCCCGCCGCGATCACGGCGTTGTGCGTGGGCGCCGCGACCGCGCGCGCGGCGCGCGACGCAGGCTTCGCCGACGTGCGCGCGGCCGACGGCGACGCGGCGGCGCTGGTGCGGCTGGCGTGTGACGCGCTCAGCCCCGGGCGCGGGCCGGTGGTGTTCGCGCGCGGCGAGACGGTCGCCGCCGACATCGCGGGCGCGCTGCGCGCCGCAGGCTTCACGGTGCGCGAAGCGGCGCTCTACGCCGCCCGGCCCGCGACGGACGCGCCGCCCGAGATCGCCGCCGCGCTCGGCGGCGGCGGGGTGGCGGCGGCGGCGTTCTACTCGCCGCGCACCGCGCAGGCCTTCGCCCGCCTCGCGGCGCCGTGGCGCGCGGGTCTGGGCGCCTGCGCGGCGGTCGCAATCAGCGCCAACGCCGCCGCGCCGCTGGCGGCGCTGGGATTCGGGCGCATCCTCACCGCCGACAGCTCCGACGCCGGGGCGATGCCGCGCGCCATCGCCGCGGCGCGGCCGCCCAGCGCCACACCATCAGGCGCGCCACCGTCAGGCGCG
>CAZRFB010000009.1:0-6923 GCA_964599185.1 uncultured Rhodobacterales bacterium
CAGGATGAAGGTGTAGCCGCGCTCGCGGTTCAGCCAGGCGATCTTGGCCTCGATGTCGCGCAGCAGGGTGCGGTTGACGCCCGCCGCAGGCTCATCCAGCAGCACCAGCTTCGCGTCGGTCATCATGGTGCGGCCAAGCTCCAGCAGCTTCTTCTGCCCGCCCGACAGCGCGCCCGCAGGCGTGTCGGCCAGATGCGCCAGCGTGATGAAGTCGAGCACCGCGTCGGCCTTCGCGCGCAGTTCCCGCTCCTCTGCCTGCACCGCGCCCCAGCGCAGCCAGTTGGCGAACAGGCCCTCGCCGGTCTGCCCCGGCGCGACCATCATCAGGTTCTCCCGCGCGGTCAGGCGGTGGAATTCGTGCGGGATCTGAAAGGTGCGCACCAGGCCCTTGTGAAACAGCCTGTCCGAAGACAGGCCGGTGACATCCTCGCCGCGAAACCGGATCGCGCCGCCGCTGGGGCGCAAGGCGCCGGCGATCACGTTGAACAGCGTGGTCTTGCCGGCGCCGTTCGGCCCGATCAGCCCGGTGATCGAGCCTTCGCGCACCGTGAACGAGCAGCCGTCCACCGCGCGGAAGCCGCCGAAGGCCATGGTGATCGCGTCGATCTGCAACATGCGCGGCGGCTCCGGGAAGCGTTGGCGGTCACATAACCGCAGCCCCGCCTCCGCCGCAAGCGCGCGCGACAATCGCCCGCAAGCGCGCGCCGTTCACCCCGCCAGCGCCGTGCAGCCCTGCACGTCCACCGCGCCGCCCGCCGCGATCAGCGTCATGCGCAGCGCGTCGCGCCCGATCCAGCTCGGCCCGGCATAGACCTGCGCCTCGGCCGAGACGCTGAGGACCGCGCCCTCGGCCACGGTTTCGGCGGGCGCGAACCACACGCCCTCCGGCCCCTCGACCACCACCAGCGTCGCCGGGTCGGCGGCGTGATCCAGCGTCAGCCGCCCTTTGAACCGCCGCGTCGCGCCCGCGCCCGACACGCCGCAGGCCGCGCTCAGCACGCCGCCCGCCTCAGCCGACAACGGCGCGCGGGCGCGCCCCTCGGCCACCAGCGCCGCGCCCTGTTCCGGCGCGTCGCGGGCGATGGCGAGCGTCATGTCCGTGCGCTCTGGCACGCAGATGTCGGCGCACACGCCGAAATCGAACCCCAGCCGCAGCGCCACCGGCGCCGCAGGGTCAAGCGGCGTCACCACCAGCGGCAGGGTCACCGCGCCCTTGTAGCCCAGCGTCGTCATGCCAAACGTCTCGAACACTTCCGGCGCGGGCCATTCCACCGCCACCCCGGCGACGTTGACCGAGCCGGACCAGTCGAACTGCGGCGGGATCCCCGCGTCGCCGGGGCTGCGCCAATAGGTCTTCCACCCCGGCGCCAGCCGGATCGACAGCCCCGCCACCCGCGCGCCGCCCGGCGCCGCCCAGCCCGCCACCAGCGCGGTTTCGGCGCGCGCGACCGGCGCCTGCGCCTGCTGCGCCAGCGCGCCGGTCGGCGCCAGAAATGCCGCGAACACAAGCGGTGCGATGACTTTGACCATGACCCGCCTCCAGACCTTTGCGCGCCACCCTGGCGCCGCCGCGCGCGCGGCGCCCGTCACAAATAGGCGACCCGGCCCTTGAACGCAGCCCGCCGCAGTCGCATCATGTCATGTATGAAAGACGATGCGAAGCGCCACCTGAGCGGCCAGTTGCTGATCGCCATGCCCGGCATGGGCGACCCGCGCTTTGACCGCACCGTGATCTACATGTGCTCGCACTCCGACGAGGGCGCCATGGGCCTTGTCGTCAACCGCCGCGCGCAGGGGGTGACGTTCAGGGAGCTGATGCAGCAGCTCGATCTCAAGATCGGCCCCGACGCGCAGGCGGGCGCCATCCACTATGGCGGGCCGGTCGAGATGGGGCGCGGCTTTGTGCTGCATTCTGACGATTTCCACGTCGATGACGCCACGATGCGGGTGGATGCGGGCGTCAGCCTCACCGCCACGCTCGATGTCCTGCGCGCCATGGGCGAAGGGCAGGGGCCGCGCCGCGCGCTGATCGCGCTGGGCTATTCCGGCTGGGCGCCGCAGCAGCTTGAGGGAGAGCTGCGCGGCAACGGCTGGCTGACCTGCGCGGCCGACGAGGACATCCTGTTCTCCGACGACGACGCCGGAAAATGGGCCAGGGCGCTGGCCAAGATCGGCGTGTCGCCTGCGGCGCTGTCGGCGACGGGCGGCACGGCTTAACGCGTCTAGCGCGCCACCAGCTTCACCCGGTCGCCCGCGCGCACCGCGTCATTCGGCCCCAGCGCGTTCAGCACCCTGAACCGCGCGGCGTTGGCGCTCTCGAACGGCATCTGGCTTGCAAGGCTCTGCACGGTGTCGCCCCGGCGCACGGTGACGACGCGCAGCCGCCACGGCTTTTCCCGCGCCGCCTGCGCCGCCGATAGCGCGCGAAAACTCTCGCCCGCCTGCGCCACCGCCGCCAGCCCGGCGCGGTCATTGGTCCCCACCACGCCCATGAAGCGATAAAGCCGCCCGTCGCGGGTGCGGATCGCCGTCAGATGCAGCAGCCGCACGCCGTCGCGCATCTGCGCGGGCAACACTGCGCTGGCGGCCTCCAGCCCATTGATGCGCCCGGTCCGGAGGTTCTGAAGCTGTCCGGTGCGGGCCTGTTTGGCGATTCCGCCCGCCCAGACCCGCGCCACATAGGCGTCGAGCGCGCCGCCGGGGTCGCGCCCGCCGTCGAACACCACGCCCGCGCCCCTTGGCCCGCGCATGGTGACGGCGGCGGCGGCGTTGGTGATTTCGAAGCCGCGCGGGGCGCTGAAGGCGAAGCGCAGGTCGGGATGCACGAAGCCGCCGTCGCGCACGAACCCCTGCGCGGCGCTGTCGCCGTAGGTCATGCCGTCGATGGCGCGCAGATAGGCGTCGCGGTTGCGCGGCGCGTCCGCCGCGGCCTCCCGCGCCGCAGCCGTGGCGGCGGCGCGCACGCGCTCGGCGGTGGCGGGGTGGGTCGAGAAGAAATCCACCCGATTCGCGTCATAGCCGCCGCCGGCGAGCTGCGAGGAAAGCGCCGACTGCGCCTGAAGGCTGCTCAGGAAATCGGCCTGCGCCAGCGGGTCGTATCCCGCGCGCGCGAGATAGCCGATCCCCAGCCGGTCGGCCTCAAGCTCCTGCGCGCGGCTGTAGCTGGCGACCGCGCCCTGCGCCCCCTGCGCGCCCAGCTGGCCGACCGCGTCCACCACCGAGCGGTCGGCGCCCAGCACCGCCGCGCCGATCACCGCCGCCAGCACGCCGATCTGCGCCACCGCCGCCGTCTCCTGCCGCCGCACGCTGTGCGCGGCGGTGACATGGCCGATCTCGTGGCCGATCACGCCCGCCAACTCCGCCTCGTCATTGGCCAGCGCCATCAGGCCGCGGGTGACATAGACATAGCCGCCGGGCAGGGCGAAGGCGTTGACCACCGGGCTGTCGAGCAGGGTGAAGGTCCACGGCCCCTGCGGCTGTTCGGTCTTCGCCGCCAGCCGCATCCCGATGTCGCGCACATAGGCCGCCGCGCGCCCCTGCGTATAGGCGCCGCCGTATTGCGCGACGATGCGGGTGTGGCTCTGGTCGCCCTGGCGCTGCTCGGCGACCGAGCGCGTCGCCACCGTGCGCGGCGCGGCGTCGGGCGACGGTTGCGCGCACGACGCCAGCGCCACCGCCGCGCCCGCCCAAAGAGCGGTCAGAACCCTGATCTTGCGCATTCACCCATCTCCCCGACTCGCGCGTTGCCCTCGCGCCATGCCCGCTATAAAACCCGTTGGCAGACTCCGTAGCTCAGCAGGATAGAGCGGTCGCCTCCTAAGCGACAGGCCGTGGGTTCGAATCCCGCCGGGGTCACCATTTTCCTTGAGCGCGCCGCGCCTGGCGAAAATATTGTCGCGGCGGCGGTCGCTGGCGCGGCGGGGCTGGCGCGGCGCGCGCCGCAGGAACGCCCGCGCGCGGTCTGGTTTGCGTCGGCGCGCGTCCTGGCGGCATACTCGCCGCGCCATGAACGCCGCATTCCTCTCCCCCGCGCTTCAGGCCCTTGGCGGGGTCGGCCTTTTCCTGCTGGGCATGACGCTGCTGACCGAAGGGCTGCGCGCGCTGGCCGGCGACAGCCTGCGCGGCATGCTGGGGCGCTTCACCCGCTCGCCGCTCAGCGGCGTCGCGGCGGGCGCGGCGGCGACGGCGGTCGTGCAGTCGTCCAGCGCGATCACGGTGATGACGGTGGGCTTCGTCGGCGCCGGGTTGCTGACCTTTCCGCAGGCGCTGGGCGTGATCATGGGCGCCAACCTCGGCACCACGGCGACCGGCTGGCTGGTGGCGGTGCTGGGCTTCAAGCTCAATCTGGGGCTGGCGGCGCTGGGCCTGCTGCCGGTCGGGGTGCTGGCGCGCATGTTCGGGCGCGGGCGCTGGCGCGACGCGGGCTGGGCGCTGGCGGGGTTCGCGCTGATCTTCATCGGCATCGACGCGCTTCAGGGCGGCATGGCGGCGTTCGAGGGCGCCGTGACGCCCGCCACTTTCCCGCCCGATACGGGCGGCGGCCGCGCGTTGCTGGTGGCGATCGGCGCGGCGGTCTCCGCCGTCACGCAGTCGTCGAGCGCGGGGCTGGTGACGGCGATGGCGGCGCTGGAGGCGGGCGCGATCAGCTATCGTCAGGCGGCGGCGATGGTGATCGGCATGAATCTCGGCACCACGGCGACCGTGCTGCTGGCCAGCGTGGGCGGTTCGGCGGCGATGCGCCAGACCGCGCTTGGCCATGTGCTGTTCAACCTGACGACCGGCGCCGTCGCGCTGGCCGTGCTCGACCCGTTCACCGCCGCAATCTCGATGCTGACGGCGGAGGAAGGGGTGGGCGACCCGCAGCTGGCGCTGGTGGCGTTTCACACCGCTTTCAACCTGCTGGGCGTGGCGCTGATCCTGCCGGTGGCCGGGCGCTTTGCGCGCGCGGTGCAGCGGCTGGCGCCGGAGCGGCGCGGCGCGCTGGCCGAACGGCTCGACCCCGCGCTGCTGAGCGACCCCAACGCGGCGGCGGACGCTGCGGCGGCGGGGCTGGCGACGGTGGCGGAGGCGTTGTTCGCGGCGCAGGCGCGCGCGCTGAACCCCGACCATCCGCCCGGCGTCGATGCCGATCTGCTGGCGCAGGTCGATCAGGCGCTGGCGGCGGCGCAGGATTACCTCGACCGCATCGCGCCGCCGGGCGACGGCGCGGCGGCGCAGGCGCGCAAGGCGGCCTTGCTGCATGCGCTGGACCATCTGCGCCGACTCGCCCAGCGGTGCCGGCAGGGCGCGCGCAGCGCCGTGCTGCGCCGCGACCCGCGCCTGCGCCGCATGGCGCGCGCGCTGCGGCTGGCGCTGGCGCCGCCCGCGCCGGGCGCCGGGCGCGCGCAGTCGGCGCGGCTGGAGCGGTTCGCGACGCTCGCCGCGCGCTGGAGCGAACCCTACCGCCAGCGCGTTCTCGCCCGCGCGGCGGCGGGCGCGTTCAGCGCCGATGAGGCCGCGCGGCGTCTGGACGCGCACCGCTGGGCGCGGCGCAGCGCCCTGCACGCCTGGCGCATCGTCCACCACCTGCGCGCGGCGGCGGAAGTCGGCCCGGCGCCACAGGCGCCGCCGCAAAGCCACCCGGCGGATTTCTGAGCGGCGGCGGGCGGTCAGCCCTGCGCCGCCAACTCCCCCGCCAGCGCGCGGTCGATCAGGTCCGCCGTCTGCTCCACGCCGTAGAGCGCGATGAACCCGCCGAAGCGCGGGCCTTGCTCGGCGCCCAGCAGCACGGCGTAGAGCGCGCCGAACCAGTCGCGCAAGGGCTCGAACGGATGCGCGTTGCCGACCGCATAGACCACGTCCTGCAACGTCGCCGCGTCGCGCGGGCCGTCATGGGCGCGCAGCCGCGCCGCCAGATCGGCCAGCGCCGCGCGCTCGATGTCGGTGGCGGCGCGGAACGTGCGGTTGGGCAGCACCTTGTCCGCGACATAGGCCAGCGCGCGCGCTACCGCCGCGTCGAGACCGGGGTTCTTCTCGGGCGTCGCGTCGGGGGCGTATTTCCGGATGAAGCCCCACACCACCGCCTTGTCGGTCGCGCCTGCGGCGGCGGCGAGGTTGAGCAGCATGGCGAACGGCACCGCCAGATCGGAGGCCGGCGGCTGGCCGCCGTGGATGTGCCATGCCGGGTTCTCAAGCTGCTTGTCCGGCGTCTGATCGGGATACGCGCGCAAAAGCTGGTCGTAGTCGTCCACCGTCTTGGGGATCACATCCCAGTGCAGCCGCTTGGCGGTGCGCGGCTTGAGATACATGAACAGCGACAGCGACTCGGGGCTGGCGTAGCGCAGCCATTCCTCCACCGCGATGCCGTTGCCCTTGGACTTGCTGATCTTCCTGCCTTCGCCGTCGAGAAACAGCTCATACTGGAACAGTTGCGGCGCAGGCTCGCCCAGCGCGCGGCAGATCTTGCCCGCCAGTTCGGCCGAGGGGATCAGATCCTTGCCGAACATCTCGTAATCCACCCCCAGCGCCGCCCAGCGCATCGCCCAGTCGGGCTTCCACTGCAGCTTGCAATGCCCGCCGGTGACCGGAACCTCGACCACCTCGCCGTCGGGTTCGCGGTAGGTGATCGTGCCCTTCTTCACGTCGCGCGAGAGGGTGGGGGTTTGCAGCACATGGCCGGTCTTGGGGCTGATCGGCAGGAACGGCGAATAGCTGTCGGGCCGCTCCTCGTTCACGCCGCCCAGCGTCGGCAGCATGATCGCCATGATCTCGTCATAGCGCTCCAGCGCGCGCATTAGCATCGCATCGAAGGCGCCGGAGCGATAGACCTCGGTCGCGGAGCGGAATTCGTAGTCAAAGCCGAAGCGGTCGAGAAAATCGCGCAGCATGGCGTTGTTGTGGTGGCCGAAGCTGGGAAACTTGCCGAACGGGTCGCGCACCACGGT
>CAZRFB010000010.1:0-5218 GCA_964599185.1 uncultured Rhodobacterales bacterium
AGGTCGAGCACCGGCGCGGAGTGGGTGAGCGCGCCGGTCGAGACCAGATCGACCCCGGTCTCGGCGATGGCGGCGACCGTGGCCAGCGTCACGCCGCCCGACGCTTCGGCCGTCGCGCGGCCCTGGATGCGGCGCACCGCCTCGCGCAGCGTCGCCACGTCCATGTTGTCGAGCAGGATCGCGTCGGCACCGCCAGCGGCGAGCACGGCGTCGAGCTGTTCCAGCCGGTCCACCTCGATCTCGATCTTCATCATGTGTCCGGCGTAGGCGCGCGCGCGCGCCAGCGCGTCGGCGACGCCGCCGCATGCCGCGATGTGGTTGTCCTTGATCAGGATCGCGTCATCCAGCCCATAGCGATGCGCGGCGCCGCCGCCCGCGCGCACGGCGTGCTTCTCCAGCGCGCGCAAGAGCGGCGTGGTCTTTCGGGTGCAGGCGATGGCGGCGCGGGTGTGGGCGATGGCGTCGGCGAAGCGGCGGGTCAGCGTGGCGACGCCCGACAGCCGCCCGGCGAAGTTCAGCGCTACGCGCTCGGCGGTCAGGATCGCGCGGGCCGAGCCTTCGATCTCCATCAGCGTCCCGCCCGCCGCCGCGCGGTCGCCGTCGAGCACATGCGCGGTGACGCGCAAGGCAGGATCGACCAGCTCAAAGGCCAGCCGCGCCACGTCCAGTCCCGCCGCCACCCCCTCGCGCCGCGCGGCGAGCCGCGCATGGGCGCGCACACCGGGGGCGATGGTGGCGTCGGTGGTCACGTCGCCCGCGCGGCCCAGGTCCTCCAGCAGCGCGGCGCGCACCAGCGGCTCGATCATCACGCGGGGCAGGGGGGGGATCATCGCGCGGCCTCCAAAAACGCCTTCGCCGCCGCGTCGCGCACGGCGAGCGCGCGGTCGAGCGTCATTTCAGTCGAGACGGCGGTCGCCGCCGCATGGGGAAAATCGGTGCGATAATGCCCGCCGCGGCTTTCCTCGCGCAGCAGCGCGGCGGCGGCGATCAGCGTGGCGGCGGTGGACATGTTGAGAAACGCGCGCGAGGCCGGCGCGGCCTCGGCTTCCAGCGCCGCGATGCGGGCGAGCGCGCGGCGCAGACCGTCCGCGTCGCGCTCCACCCCCACCAGATCGGTCATGGTGCGCCGCAGCGCCGCCACGGCCGCGGCGGGCGGCTCGGCCCTGCCGCGCCCGCGTGAGGGCGCGGGCGGCGGGGTGACGCGCGCGGGCGGCGGCGCGGCGGGCTCCAGCCCCGCGATGTCGGCGCCGATCCGGGCGCCGAAGGCCAGCGCCTCCAGCAGCGAGTTCGACGCCAGCCGGTTGGCGCCGTGCAGCCCGGTGCGCGCCGCCTCGCCGCAGACCCACAGGCCCGGCAGCGACGAGCGGCCCGCCGCGTCGGTGCGCACGCCGCCCATGTGATAGTGCTGGACCGGGCGCACCGGGATCGGCTGCGTCGCCGGGTCGATGCCCGCGTCGGCGCAATAGGCGGCGATGGTGGGGAAATGCTCGGCGAAGCGCGCGCCCAGCGCGGCGCGCGCGTCCAGATACACCGCCTCGCCGCGCGAGACGCGGGCGTGGATGGCGCGGGCCACGATGTCGCGCGGCGCGAGTTCGGCGTCGGGGTGCTCATCGGCCATGAACCGCCGCCCTTGCGCATCGATCAGCGTGGCGCCGTCGCCGCGCAAGGCTTCGGAGGCCAGCGGCGTGGGGTCGCGATCCACCGCGAGGCCGGTGGGGTGGACCTGCACGAACTCGGGGTCGGCGATCGCCGCGCCCGCCCGCGCCGCCATGCCCAGCCCCTGACCGCGCACCGAAGGCGGGTTGGTGGTGACGGCGTAGAGGCCGCCCACGCCGCCGGTGGCCAGCACCGTGGCGCGGGCGCGAAACATCAGCGGCTCGGCGTAAGGGTCGTCGGCGCGGCGGGCGAACACGCCGACGACGCGGCCTTCCTCGACCGCGAGATCCTCGACGGTGACGTTCTCCACCACCTGGATCGACGGCGTCTTGCGCGTCGCGTCGATCAGCGCCGCCATGATCGCGGCCCCGGCGCCGTCGCCCTTGACGCGCACGACGCGGGCGAAGGAGTGCGCCGCCTCGCGCGATTGCACCAGAACGCCGCTTGCGTCGCGGTCGAACGGCGCGCCCATGTCGAGCAGGTCGGCGATCCGCGCGCCGGCCTCGCGCGCCACCGCCAGCGCCACCTCCGGATCGACGGTGCCGGCGCCGGCGGCGATGGTGTCGCGGGCGTGGCTTTCGGCGCTGTCGCCGACGCCGATCGCCGCCGCCACGCCGCCCTGCGCCCAGGAGCTCGACGCGCCCGCGCCCAGCGGCTCGGGGCTGAGCACGGTGCAGGGCGTCGGCGACAGCTTGAGCGCGGTGAACAGCCCGGCCAGACCGGCGCCGACGATCAGCGCGCCGCCTGCGTCGAAGACGGTGTCGTGCGCGGCGGGCGCGTGCGAGGTAGGCATCGGCGGTTCTCCGGAGGGCGCCCCCTCACCCCGACCCTCTCCCCCGGCGGGGGAGAGGGGGCGCGAGCGGCGCGGACGGCTCTTAGCAGGCTGGCGTCAGGTGCGCGGCGCGGTCAGGTCGATCATCGCCTGCACGGCGCGGGCGGCGGGGGCGATCAGCGGCTCGGGCACGATCACTTCCTCGGTCATGCTGTGCAGCGACCACAGAATGTTCTCCAGCGAGATGCGCTTCATGTGCGGGCAGATGTTGCAGGGGCGCACGAAGTCGGTGTCGGGCAACGCGTTGGCCACGTTGTCCGACATCGAGCATTCGGTGACCATCACCACCTTGCGCGGCTTGTTCTTGCGCACCCAGGCGATCATGCCGGCGGTGGAGCCGGTGAAATCGGCCTCCGCCACCACGTCGGGTGTGCATTCGGGGTGGGCGATGATCGCGGTGTCGGGGTCGGCCTCGCGATAGGCGCGCAGCTCATCGGCGGTGAAGCGCTCATGCACCATGCACGCGCCCTCCCACCACACCACGCGCTTGCTGACCTGATTGGCGACGTTGCGCGCCAGATAGCCGTCGGGTGTCATGATCACGGTGTCGCCCGGCATCGCCGCGACCACTTGCGCGGCGTTGGCGGAGGTGCAGCAGATGTCGGAGGCGGCTTTTACCGCCGCTGTGGTGTTAACGTAGCTTACCACCTTGGCGCCGGGATACTGTGCGCGCATGTCGGCGATGTCGGCGGCGGTGATCGATTCCGCCAGCGAGCAGCCCGCGCGGCTGTCGGGGATCAGCACGGTCTTGGATGGGTTCAGGATCTTGGAGGTCTCGGCCATGAAGTGCACGCCGCATTGCACGATCACCTGCTGGCGCACTTTCGTCGCCTCGATGGCCAGCGCCAGGCTGTCGCCCGAAATGTCGGCGACGCCGTGATAGATCTCCGGCGTCATGTAGTTGTGCGCCAGGATCACCGCGTCGCGGTCTTTCTTGAGCGCATTGATGGCGCGCACATAGGGCGCGTGGATCGCCCAGTCGGGTTCGGGGATCACCCGCGACACGCGGTCGTAAAGCGCGCGCGTCTCGCGCGCCGCCGCCAGCGAGGGCGCCAGATCATAGGCGCGGGCCAGCGCGGCGCGCGCCGGGCCGATGTCGTCAACCGCGTTGATGCGCATCGCGCGATCTCCCGTGGCGCGGGGGAAAAGTAATGCTCTTAACGAGCATAAGCCTCCCCCGGAAAAAGGCGCGTCGCCGCGCCAGAGGGAGGGACAATGGGGAGCCGGGCGGGCGCTGTCAAGAATGCTTCACGGATGCGGCGCGCGCTGCGCCAGCCGCTCGTCGCGCGCGGTGCGCCAGACCTCGCGCGCCGCGTCGCCGTGCAGCATCGCCAGCCCCAGACCCACGATGATATCGGGCCAGATCGAGCCGGTGGCGGCGGTCAGGCCGCCGGCGCCGATCATCGCCGCGTTGCCGATCATGTCGTTGCGCGCCGACAGGAACGCCGCGCGCATCAGCGCGCCGCCCGCATTGCGCCAGCGCGCGATGATCAGCGCCGCGGCGAAGTTGATCGCCAGCGCGCCCAGCGCGGTCAGCGTCAGGCCGTCCGCCGCCGGGGGAACCGGCGACTGGATCTTGCTCCACACCATCCACAGCGCGGCGGCGGCGGGAATCGCGAGAAAGAACGCCAGCATCCCGCCCAGCCGCGCCCGCGCCGCCATCGACCAGCCAAGACCCAGCAGAATCAGCAGGTTGACGAAGCTGTCCTCGAAGAAGTCCACGCTGTCCACGATCAGCGAGACCGAGCCGATCATCAGGCCGACGGTCCCCTCGATCAGCCCGTAGCCGAGGTTCAGCGCCACCACCCAGACCAGCGCGCGCCGCGCGCCCTGCATCGGGTCGGGGTGGGTCATGGCTTACTCCGCTGCGATGCGGCCGGGGTTGTTGGGGTGAGTCGTCCAGTCCGCATGATCATCGCTTACCACCCGCCCGGTGCGCGGGTCTATCGCGCCTGCGGGCAGGCGCTCCATGGTGATGCAGTCCTCCACCGGGCAGACGGCGACGCACAGGTTGCAGGCGACGCATTCGGCGTCGATCACCTCGAATACGCGGCCCGGCTTGATCGCGATGGCCTGGTGCGACGTATCCTCGCAGGCGGCGAAGCAGCGGCCGCACTGGATGCACAGGTCGGGGTCGATCCGCGCCTTGGTGACGTAGTTGAGGTTGAGGTCCTTCCAGTCGGCCACGTTCGGCACGGCGCGGCCCCGGAAGGCGGAGAGGTCGGGGTGGCCTTTCTCGTCCATCCAGTGCTTCAGCCCCGCGATCAGCTCATCGACGATGCGAAAGCCGTAGGTCATCGCGGCGGTGCAGACCTGCACGTTGCCCGCGCCAAGCGCCATGAACTCCGCCGCGTCGCGCCAGGTGGTGACGCCGCCGATGCCGGAGATCGGCAGGCCGCGCGTTGCGGGGTCGCGGGCGATGTCTGCCACCATGTTGAGCGCAATGGGTTTTACCGCCGGGCCGCAATAGCCGCCGTGGCTGCCGCGCCCGTCGATGCTGGGTTCGGGAGAGAAGCTGTCGAGGTTGACCGAGGTGATCGAGGACACGGTGTTGATGAGGCTGACGGCGTCGGCGCCGCCTTTCAGCGCCGCGCGGGCGGGGTGGCGGATGTCGGTGATGTTGGGGGTCAGCTTGACGATCACCGGCATCCGGGTGTTCGCCTTGCACCAGCGCGCGACCATCTCGATGTATTCCGGCACCTGACCGACCGCCGAGCCCATGCCGCGCTC
>CAZRFB010000011.1:0-8106 GCA_964599185.1 uncultured Rhodobacterales bacterium
GGCGGCGCGCGCCGCGACGACTCAGGCCCGCGCGCCTTCACCGCCAGCCCGGCGCAGGACCGCGCGAAAAATGAGCGCGCGGCGCCCGACCGCAACCAGAACGATCGCCGCGCGCCCGACCCGGACAGCCCGTTCGCGATCCTCAAAGCCTTGCGCGACAAGCTCTGAGGCCGGCGTGAGCGCGCCGCAAGCGCCGGAACAGGGCGCGCAGCCGGAGGGCGGGGACGCTGAGGGCGCCGCACGTCTCGACGTGTGGCTGTGGCGCGCGCGGTTCTTCAAGACGCGCGCGCTGGCGGCGAAAGCTGCGGCGCAGGGTCTGCGCGTCAACGGCCAGCGCACGCAAAAGGCCGGCGCCCGCGTGCGCCCCGGCGACGTGCTGACCTTCGCGCAGGGCGCGCAAGTGCGCGTGATCGAGATCGCGGCCATCGGCGCCCGGCGCGGCCCGGCGCCTGAGGCGCAGGCGCTCTACCGCGACCGCGCGCCGCCCGAGGCGCAGAACCGCCCGGAGGCCCGCGTCGGCGCCCGCCCGACAGGCCGCGACCGCCGCCGCGCCGACTCCCTGCGCGCCGACTCCCTGCGCGACGCCACCCTGCGCGGTTCGGACACTTGAAGCCGCCGCGCCGCTTACCTACAACGCTGTCAACCAGACTGGACGAGAAGGCCGGAGCGCGCCGATGACCTATGTCGTGACCGACAACTGCATCAAGTGCAAATACCTCGACTGCGTCGAGGTCTGCCCGGTCGATTGCTTCTACGAAGGCGAGAACATGCTCGTCATCCACCCCGACGAGTGCATCGACTGCGGCGTGTGCGAGCCGGAATGCCCCGCCGACGCCATCAAGCCCGACACCGAGCCGGGTCTTGAGAAGTGGCTGGAGATCAACGCGAAATACGCCGACAAGTGGCCGGTGGTCACGGTGAAGCGCGACCAGATGCCCGACGCGGAAAAATTCGACGGCGAAGCCGGCAAGTTCGAGAAGTATTTTTCCGAAGCGCCCGGCGAGGGCGACTGACGCCCCGCGCTGACGCGCCCGCCCTGGCGCGCAACGCCATCAAAACCCTGCTCGATGCCCCCTGACCCCGCGCGGGGCCGCGACTCAGTGGATTTTGGGCGTTTGACGTGCTATGTCTGGTGAGTGTCAATCGTGGCGTCCGCCGTGATCGACAGATGTAACGTTTAACAGACCCCATGCGCCGCCGTCGCTCTGTGCCGCGTCGGCTTCAACGTCGCATCGCGCGCACCTTTCGCTCTTGTAAATGGGCGAGGGAGCGCGATTTGCGACTCTGGCGCACCCCTACGCCCCTCGGGGCCAAAGAGAACAGGAGACGGGATGACGAAGAAAACCTCGCCGAAGCGTCCGGAATTTCACCCCGACGATTACGTGGTCTATCCGGCGCATGGCGTCGGGCGGATACTGTCCATCGAAGAACAGAACATTTCGGGCATCGAGCTGGAGATGTTCGTGATCTCGTTCGAGAAGGAAAAGATGACGCTGCGGGTGCCGACCGCCAAGGCCACCTCGATCGGGATGCGCTCGCTGTCCTCGCCCGACATCGTCGGCAAGGCGCTCGAAACGCTGAAGGGCCGCGCGCGCACCAAGCGCGCCATGTGGTCGCGGCGCGCGCAGGAATACGAGCAGAAGATCAACTCGGGCGACCTGCTGTCGATCGCCGAGGTGGTGCGCGACCTGCACCGCGCCGAGGATCAGCCCGAGCAGTCCTATTCCGAGCGCCAGCTCTACGAGGCGGCGCTGGAGCGGCTGACCCGCGAGGTTGCGGCGGTCGAGATGATCGACGGCGCCGCCGCCGCCGAGCGTGTCGAGACGGCGCTGTTCAAGCGCGCCGCCTGAGCCTTCCCGTCCTTTCCTTCAGGCCGCGTTCCCGCCGGGGAGCGCGGCCTTTTTCATGGCGCCGCCTTTTCACGAGCCTGTCAGCACCGCCAGCGCCGCGACCTCGCCCAGCGCCTGCGCCGCGCCCAGCACGTCGCCGCTGATCCCGCCGATCTTGCGCCGCGCCAGCGCCGCCATCGCCAGCGCCGCCAGCCCCGCCGCCAGCAGCGCCAGCGCGCCCGCCGCGCCGCCCAGCGCCGCCGCCAGCGCCAGCGCCACGCCCAGCGCCGCAATCACGGTCGCGAAGGCCGGTCGCCCCGTCGCCGCCGCCAGCCCGTCGGCGCGCGCATGCGGCGCCCAGCGCAGCAACGCCGCCAGCGGCGCGCGGCTGACCGCGCCGGCCGCCGCGCAGACGCCGATCGCCTGCCAGCCGCCAAGCTGCGCCAGCAGCGCCGCCTTGCCGATCAGCAGCAGAACCAGCGCCGCGACGCCAAAGGTTCCCAGGCGGCTGTCGCGCATGATCTCCAGCCGCCGCGCGCGATCCGCGCCGCCGCCAAAGCCGTCGGCGCAATCGGCCAGCCCGTCCTCGTGTAGGGCGCCGGTCAGCATCAGCCCCAGCGCCAGCGCCAGCGCGGCGGCGAACAGCGGCGCCGCGCCCAGCGCCAGCGCGCCCGCCAGCGTCGCGCCGACGCAGGCGCCCAGCGCCGCGCCCGCCAGCGGCCAGGCCCAGGCCGCCGCGGCGCCGCGCGCGCCCGCGAAGGCGTGGTCCACCGGGACCGGGACGCGGCTCAGCAGGCTGGCGGCGACCAGAAGATCGCGCCCATCAAAGAGTCGCATCGCTCAGCCCCTTTCCCCGCCGCGCTGGGCGCGTTACGCCCTGCGCACCGCATAAGCCGTGACGGACCCCCGCGCCAATGTCTGACCTCGCCGACCTCGCCGATTTCCGCCGCCGCCTCGCCGCCCTGCCGGGACCCGACGCGCAGGCCGCCGCCGCCGCGCGCGCCCGCGACGCCACGCTGACCAAGCCGCCGGGGGCGCTGGGGCGGCTGGAGGAGGTCGCCGCATGGTTCTGCGGCTGGCGCGGCGACCCGCGCGCCCGCGTCGGGCGCCCGCAGATCGTGGTGTTCGCCGCCGATCACGGCGTCGCCGCGCGCGGCGTCTCGGCGTTTCCCGCCGAAGTCACCGCGCAGATGGTCGCGAATTTTCGCGCGGGCGGCGCGGCGATCAACCAGATCGCGGGCGTTCTGGGCGCGCGGCTCGACATCGTGGCGCTCGACGTGGGCCGCCCGACCGCCGATTTCACCGAAGCGCCCGCCATGGACGACGCCGCCTTCCTCGCCGCGCTCAACGCCGGGTGGCGCGCGGTGGATGCGCAGACCGATCTTCTGATCCCCGGCGAGATGGGCATCGGCAACACCACCGCCGCCGCGACGCTCGCCGCCGCGCTGTTCGGCGGCGCGCCCGAGGCGTGGGTGGGGCGCGGCACCGGCGTCGATGACGCAGGGCTGGCCGCCAAGACTGCGACCGTGGCCGCTGGTCTGGCGCGTCACGGCGCCGCGCTGGCCGATCCGCTGGAGGCGCTGCGCCGCGTCGGCGGGCGCGAGCTGGCGGCGATGGCGGGTGCGGTCGCGGCGGCGCGGACGCGGCGCATCCCGGTGATCCTCGACGGCTTCATCGCCACCGCCGCCGCCGCCGCGCTTGAGAAGGCGCAGGCCGGCGCGCTGGATCACTGCCTGGCGGGGCATGTCTCCGCCGAGCACGCCCACCGCCGCCTGCTCGACGCGCTGGGCAAGGCGCCGCTGCTCGATCTGGGGATGCGGCTGGGCGAAGGCTCCGGCGCCGCGACCGCCGCGCTGGTGGTGAAGGCCGCGCTCGCCTGCCATGCCGGCATGGCGACCTTCGCCGAGGCGGGCGTCTCGGACGGCTAAGGCGCCCTCAGCGCCTGTCGGTCAGGCGCATCCGCCGCTCAAGCCGCGCGAAAAGCCGGGACAGGCTGTAACAGAGCGCGAAATACAGCGCCGCGACGACGATCCAGGTCTCGAACCGCCGCCCGGTCGAGACCGCGACCTCAGTGGCGATGAAGGTCAGCTCCTGCACCGAGATCAGCGAGACGATGGCGCTGTTCTTCACCAGCATGATGAACTGGTTCGCCATCGGCGGCGTCACCGCGCGGAGCGCCTGCGGCGCCGTCACCAGCCTGAAGGTCTGAAACCCGCTGAGGCCCAGGCTGCGCGCCGCCTCGCGTTGCGCGTCGGGAACCGAACCGATCCCGGCGCGCACGATCTCGCAGATATACGCCGCCTCGAGCAGCGCCAGGCACAGCACCCCCGACAGCAGATTCTCCGCCAGCGCGGGCGGCCCCAGCAGCGCGCCGACCAGCGCCGCCCCGGCAGGCGACAGCGCGCGCAGCGCCGCGTCCACCCCCAGCGCCGGGATGATCTGCGCCGACAGGAAGAAATAGAACACGAACACGAACACCAGCGGCGGCATGTTGCGGATCAGGCCGACATAGGCCGTCGCCGTCATCTTCGGCAACAGCCGCGCGCTCGACGCCATCACCCCCAGCAGCAGGCCAAGCGCGCCGCCCAGAACCATCGCCCACAGCGACAGGCGGATGGTGGTGAGCAGCCCCTCCAGCAAAAGGTTGGGCCGCCATCCGCCGTCCGGGTCGCTGCGGATCAGCGTGCCGGGCAGAAAGCCCCAGTCCCAGCGATACGCCAGCACATCGGCGACGCGGAACCAGACATAGGCGCCCGCAACGACCGCCACGGCGATCAGCGCGGCGTCGAGGGCGCCGAAGCGGCGCGGGCGATCAGGATCGGGATACATCGCCGCCTGCGCCGCCTGCGCCGCCCGCGCTCAGTTCGAGACCAGATCGGCCCAGGGCCGCCCGCCGAACCAATAGGCGTGACGCTGCTCCAGCCAGCCGCTGGCGCGGTTCACCAGGATCCAGTTGTCGAAGAAGTTCAGCGCGTCCGGGTCGCCCTTGCGCACCGCGAACGCCTCGTTGCCGGGGTTGATCTTCTCCCCGGTGGGCGCGAACACCACGCCGGGATTGTCGTAGATTGTGAAAGACGGCAGCGGCTGCGAGTCGACCAGCACCTGCGCCGAGCCGTTCAGCACCTCCTGAAGCGTCTGGCCCTGATCGTCGAACTGGCGCAGCGCCGCCTTGGGAAACCGCTCGGCGATATAAGCGCAGGGCGTGGCGCCCCGGCGGCAGACAAAGGTCACACCGGGCTGGTTATAGTCCTCAGGCCACGCCTTGCCCTCCATGCCGACGTGCGCCATCACCCCCAGCGACGAGTTGGCGTAGGGCGCGGTGAAATTCACCGTAAGGTTGCGCGCGGGCGTGATCGACATGCCGCCGATGATCACGTCGAACTTGCCCGCCAGCAGCGCGGGGATGATGCCGTCCCACGCCGTCGGCACGAACTCCACCGTCACCTCCATGTCGGCGGCCAGCTTGTTCGCCACGTCGATCTCGAAACCGATCAGCGCGCCGTTCTTGTCGCGCATCGCCCAGGGCACGAAGGTCGCCATGCCGACGCGCATCACGCCGCGCTGCTTGATGGTCTCGATGACGCTGGTCTGCGCCAGCGCCTGTTGCGCGTCCTGCGCCGCGGCGGGCGCCGCCACGGCGGCTGCGGTCATCACCGCCCCCAGAATTGCGCCGGTGAACTTCATGCCTCGATCTCCTGCTTTCAACGCCGTGATGAGCGGGAGCGCCCCCGGCGCGCCCGCGCCTCCAGCCGCGCCGCGACAATGGACAGACTGATGGTCAACGACAGATAGACCGCCGCGACGACAAACCAGATCTCGAAGCTGAGAAAGGTGTCCGCAATCACGGTGCGCGCCTCATTGGTGAGGTCAAACACCGCGATGGTCGAGACGATGGCCGAATTCTTGATCAGATTGACGACCGCCGAGG
Source organism: uncultured Rhodobacterales bacterium (assembly GCA_964599185.1). Taxonomy (GTDB): domain Bacteria; phylum Pseudomonadota; class Alphaproteobacteria; order Rhodobacterales; family Rhodobacteraceae; genus Rubrimonas. Next base: position 5,758 of record CAZRFB010000011.1, read on the forward strand.
TCATCGGCGGCAGCATCAGCGGCGCCGCCTGCGGCAGCACCACCCGCGCATAGACGTCCCAGGCGCGCAGCCCGATCGACGCCGCCGCCTCCCACTGCCCGCGCGGAACCGCCAGAACGCCGCCCCGGATGATCTCGGCGATGAACGCCGCCTCGAACAGCGCCAGGCACAGGACCCCGGTCCAGAACCGCTCGATGCCCAGGATCGGCGACAGAACGAAATAGAACAGATACATCTGCACCAGCAACGGCGTGTTGCGCACCAGCTCGAGATACGCCGTCGCCAGCGCGTGACCGGCGTAGGAGCGCGACAGACGCAGCAGCGCCGTCACAAGCCCCACGCCCAGCGCGATGGGCAGCGACCACAGCGTGATCTCGACGGTGACCAGAAGCCCGCGCCACAGCGGACCGGGGACCACCGCGCCGTCGATGATCCGGTAAAAGGCGCGCGGCACGCGATACCACTGCCAGTTGTAGCCCATCGACTGCGCGCCGGCGTAGATCGCCCCGGCCAGCAGCGCGGCGCCGACCACGAACACGCCGATGTCCAGCGCCGCGCGGCGGCGCTCAGGCCACAGGTCCGGCGCGGGCTGCTGCGCGGCGCCGGGCGCCTGGGGGTCTGAAATGCTCACGCGCCCTCGATCAGTCGGAATGTCGCTGATGTCGTCCAGCCTGAAGGCGGGTCAAGGCGTCCGCCCGGTCGATGACCCATCCCCCCCGCCGGTCGGCGCAGAGCGCGCGCCTGCGCTTGACACTTCGCCAGCAAGGGGCGTTGCGCGGCGCGGCGCCATCGCCCCGTCACCCCCAGGCGAAATAGTCGGCGATGATCGCGGCATAGACCCGCTTCAGCGCAGCGATGTCGGCGACGGGAACGCGCTCGTCCACCATGTGCATCCCCTTGCCGACCAGCCCGACCTCGACCACCGGGCAATGCGCCCGCACAAAGCGCGCGTCCGAGGTTCCGCCGGAGGTGGAGAGCGCGGGCTGGCGGTTGGCCGCCCGCGCCACCGCCGCCGCGACCAGATCGGTGAAGCCGCCGGGCGGGGTGACGAAGCTTTCGCCTGAGATCCGCGTCTCGGTCTCGATGTCCACGCCGAACGCCGCGCCCGCCGCGTCGGCCTCGGCGCGCAGCCGCCCGGCCACGCTGGCGCCGGTATGGGCGTCGTTGAAGCGCACGTTGACCGTGGCGCGCCCGGTGGCGGGGATCACGTTGCTGGCCGGGTTGCCCACGTCGATGGTGGTGATCGCCAGCGTCGAGGCGTCGAACAGGTCGGTGCCCGCGTCCAGCGGCGTCGAGGCCAGCCGGTCGAGCAGCCGCGCCAGCGCCGTCAGCGGGTTCTTCGCCCGGTCGGGATAGGCCGCGTGGCCTTGCACGCCGCGCGCGGTGAACTGCGCGGTCAGCGAGCCGCGCCGCCCGATCTTGATCGTGTCGCCCAGGCTCTGCACGGCGGTCGGCTCGCCCACCACGCAGGCGTCCATCCGCTCGCCCGCCGCCGCCATCCAGTCGAGCAGCGCCACGGTGCCGTGCTCCGCGTCGCCCTCCTCGTCGCCGGTGATCATGAGCGCCACCGAGCCGCGCGCGGGGTTTGACGCCGCCCAGTCGGCGGCGGCGGCGACGAAGGCGGCGACGCCCGACTTCATGTCCACCGCGCCGCGCCCCCACAGCGCGCCGCCCTCGATCACGGCGGCGAACGGCGGATGGGTCCAGGCGGCGGCGTCGCCCGGCGGCACCACGTCCACATGGCCGTTGAAGCCCAGCACCGGGCCGCTGTCGCCAAAGCGGGCGTAGAGGTTGACGATCCCGCCCCGGTCCACGCGCGTCAGCCGGAAACCGAACGGCGCCAGCGCGCCGGCCACCACGTCGAGCGCACCGTCGTGCGCGGGCGTCACCGAGGCGCAGCGCACCAGCGCGGCGGTCAGGGCGACGGGGTCGATGGTCGGGACGACGGGGTCGATGCTCTGGGTCATGCAATAACGCCCTTTCAGTCGAACAGCGGGTCGATCTGGGCCACGATCACGGCGTTCTCGGCCAGCGCGCGGGCCATCAGCGCGCGGTCCTCGGCGCCGATCTCGTCGCCTTCGGCCTCGCGCTCGGCCAGCGCGCCATAGCTCTGCACGTCGAGCGGGTTCAGCCCCGCCGTGCGCAGCACCGCCACCGTCTCGCGCACCGCCTCGGCCTCGTCCTTGGCGGCGGCGTAGCAGACCAGCGCGCAGCCGGTCGCCTTGGGCGGCAGGCCGTCATCCGGCCCGCGCCCGGCCTCCACCAGCAGGGTGAACACGTCCATCAATGCCTCCCGCCGCGCCCGTCGCCGCCTGTCTCACCCATGCGGGCGCGCGCGGCAAGGGGGCC
>CAZRFB010000012.1:0-4523 GCA_964599185.1 uncultured Rhodobacterales bacterium
CTGATGTTGTGCCCTTCCGACAGCCGCGGCTCGAAGAACAGCATCTTGCCGAGCTCGACCTTCTCCGCCGCAGGCGCAGGATCGGGCGCCAGCGGGATCGGCTCGAACAGCGCCAGCGCATCGGCGCGCAAGGTCGCGTCGTCCGGCGTCGCGGTCTGCGCCTGCGCGGCGCCCGAGACGGCGAGGCAGGCGATGAGGGTGAGGGATGATGAGAGTCGCATGGTGAGAGGTTCTCCTCCTGATTGGAACGATTCCAATGTTGCGCCTGCGAACCTGACGCGACGCTGACGCTTGCATGACCGTTTGCTGACAACCTTGGCGCGAGACGGCGCATCCGCCCTGAACTGGCGCGGCGGCGGCGGCCATGCTAAGCGCGCGCAAACCTACGGGAACGCATCCGCCATGAACCTTTTCGCCGACATCCGCGCCCTGGTGATCGACGCGCTCGCCGCCCTTCAGGCCGAGGGCGCGCTGCCCGCCGATCTCGACCTCTCGCCGGTGACGGTGGAGCCGCCGCGCGACGCCGCTCATGGCGACATGGCGACCAACGCGGCGATGGCGCTGGCGAAGGCGGCGAAGGTCAACCCGCGCGCGCTGGCCGAGGCGCTGGCGGCGAAACTGCGCGCGGACCCGCGCATCGACGGCGCGGCGGTGGCCGGGCCCGGTTTCATCAACCTCAGCCTCAGCCCCGAGGTCTGGCGCGGCGCAGTGCGCGCGGCGTTGCGGACTGGCGCGGACTATGGCCGCGCGACCTTCGGCGCCGGGCGGCGGGTGAACGTCGAGTTCGTCTCCGCCAACCCCACCGGGCCGATGCATGTGGGCCACGCGCGCGGCGCGGTGTTCGGCGACGCGCTGGCGAGCCTGATGGCCTTCGCGGGCTGGGAGGTGACGCGCGAATACTACATCAACGACGGCGGCGCGCAGGTGGACGTGCTCGCCCGCTCCGCGCACCTGCGCTATCGCGAGGCGCTGGGCGAGACGGTCGAGATCCCGGCGGGCCTCTATCCCGGCGACTATCTGCGCCCGGTCGGCGAGGCGCTGGCCAGGGCCCATGGCCCGGCGCTGGCGGCGATGGACGAGGACGCCTGGCTGCCGATCGTGCGCCCGTTCGCCATCGACGCGATGATGGCCATGATCCGCGACGATCTCGCCGCGCTGGGCGTGGTGATGGACCGCTTCTTTTCGGAGAAGGCGCTCTACGACACCGGGTTGATCGAGGCGGCGCTGGCGAAGCTGGACGCGGCGGGGCTGATCTATGTCGGCGCCCTGCCGCCGCCCAAGGGCAAGCTGCCCGAGGACTGGGAATCCCGCCCGCAGACCCTGTTCCGCTCGACCGCCTATGGCGACGACGTGGACCGGCCGCTGAAGAAATCCGACGGCGCCTGGACCTATTTCGCCCCCGACATCGCCTATCATTTCGACAAGGTCGAGCGCGGCTATGACCTGCTGATCGACGTGCTGGGCGCCGATCACGCGGGCTATGTCAAGCGGATGAAGGCGGCGGTTGCGGCGCTGTCGGGCGGGCGCGTGCCGCTTGAAGTGAAACTCTGCCAGCTGGTCAAGCTCTACAAGAACGGCGAGCCGTTCAAGATGTCGAAACGCGCCGGCACCTTCGTCACGCTGCGCGACGTGGTCGATGAAGTGGGCCGCGACGTGGCGCGCTTCACCATGCTGACGCGCCGCAACGACGCCGCGCTGGACTTTGACTTCGCCAAGGCGGTGGAGCAGTCGAAGGATAACCCGGTTTTCTATGTGCAATACGCCCACGCCCGGATCGCCTCGATGCGCCGCCAGCTGGTGACGGTGGAGCACGGCGCCCATGACGCGGCGATCGAGAAAGATCGATTCAATAATATCGCACTTTCCCAGGCCGACCTCTCGCGCCTCGACCACCCCGCGCAACTGGGTCTGGCGCGCAAGCTGGCGGGGTGGCCGCGTCAGGTGGAACAGGCGGCGGCGCAGGCGGAGCCGCATCGCATCGCCTTCTATCTCTATGATCTGGCGTCTGATTTCCACGCGCTCTACAATCTGGGCCGCGACGAGCCGGCCTTGCGCGTGGTGCAGGAGGGCGACCCGGAGGGCAGCGCCGCGCGGCTGGCGCTGGCGGTCGCCGTATCGGTTGTGATTTCCGCAGGTCTTGGTATCCTTGGTGTGACTCCGCTGGACGAGATGTAGCGTCAAGCTGCCGACGGCGGGGATCGCGAGCAGGCGCGCGCACGCCCCTTTTCACCGGGACATGCGCACAGGAAACAGGCGAACCGGCCCATGCGGGACGAGTCCCAGCTCTATGACGCCTATGACGTGGACGCAGGCGGCGCGCGGCGCTCACGCCTTGGCGCCGCCGTCGGCGCCTTTGTGTCGCTGGCGGTGCTGGCCGGCGTGGTGGTGTGGGCCTACCGTCTGGGCGTGCGCGACGCGACCGACGTTCCGGTGGTGCGCGCGGTCGAGGGCCCGATGCGGGTGCGCCCCGACGACCCCGGCGGCGCGCAGGCGGCGCATCAGGGCCGCGCGGTCTATGACGTGATGGCCGACGCGCCCCCGCCGCTGGAGACCATCGTGATCGCGCCGCCGCCCGAACGGCTGAGCGCGGAGGACGTCGCGTCTTTCGCCCGCGCAGCGCCCCCGCCCGCGCGCCAGCCGGAGCCTGCGCAGGCGTCGATCAGCGACGCCATCGCCAGCGAGGTTGACGGACTGGTGGCCGCCGTTCTGGGCGTTTCGGCGCCGGAAGCGCCCGCAGTGGCGGGCTCCGTGGCGATCGCGCGCGCCCCGGCGCCCGCGCCCCGGCCTGCGGCGGTGCGGGTGGCGGCGCGCGCCGATGCGCCCGCAGCCGCCGCGCCCGCCGCGCCGGTTGTCGCGGTGGACGGCCCGCAGGTGCAGCTTGGCGCCTATCTCTCCGAGGCCGACGCGCTGCGGATGTGGCGCGGCTTTCGCGCCCGCAACGGCGATCTGCTGGCGGGCCGCGCGCCTGCGGTGGCGCCGCTGGTCGGCGCCAACCGCACGCTCTATCGCCTGCGCGCCGCGCCCTTCGCCGACATGGCCGAGGCCCGCGCCCTGTGCGCCGCGCTGCGCAGCCGGGGTGAGGACTGCCTGTTGGTCGAGCCGAACTGACATGGCCCCGCGCGCCGCGATCTTCGGATGCGCCGGGCTGCGGCTCAGCGCCGCCGAGCGCGCCTTCTTCACGGATGCAGACCCCTGGGGCTTCATCCTGTTCGCCCGCAACATCGACAGCCCCGATCAGGCGCGCGCGCTGACAGACGAGTTGCGCGCCTGCGTCGGCCGCGCCGCGCCGGTGCTGGTGGATCAGGAGGGCGGCCGCGTCGCGCGGCTGCGACCGCCGCACTGGCGCGCGTGGCGCGACGTGCGCGCGATGATCTCGGGGCTGGCGGTTGCGGCGGCGGCGGAGGCGCTGCGGCTGCGCTATCGCCTGATCGCGGCGGAGCTGCGCGGCGTCGGCGTCGACGTGAACTGCGCGCCGCTGCTGGACGTGGCGCAGCCCGGCGGCGCGGCCTTCCTGCGCGACCGGGCGCTGGGCGAGGACGCGGCGACCGTGGCGCGGCTGGGCCGCGCGGTGCGCGACGGGCTGGAGGCGGGCGGCGTCGCGCCGGTGATCAAGCACATTCCCGGCCACGGGCGCGGCGACGCCGACAGCCACCTGCGCCTGCCGGTGGCGCGCGCCGACCGCGCGGCGCTGGACGCGGTGGACTTCGCCGCCTTCCGCCCCCATGCCGACGCGGCGATGGCGATGAGCGCGCATGTGCTCTATCCCGCGCTCGACCCCGACGCCTGCGCCACCTTCTCGCCCATCGTGGTCGAGGCGATCCGCCGCGACATCGGTTTTGACGGCCTGCTGATCACCGACGACATCGAGATGGGCGCGCTGGCGGGCGCCATGGACGCGCGGGCGGCGCGGGCGCTGGCGGCGGGCTGCGATGTGGTGCTGCATTGTTCGGCAGACATGGCGGGGATGCACGCCGTCGCCGCCGCCGCGCCGCCGCTGTGTGGCCGGTCGCTGGCGCGCGCCGAGGCGGCGATGGCGCGGCGTGACCCCGAACCGCTGGACGTCGCGCAGGCCGAGCGCGCGCTGGCCGCGCTGACCGGGGGGCGAGCCGATGCCTGACGATTTCGCCGATCCGCAAGCCTTCGCCGCGCCGGACGAAGAGGCGCTGCTGGTCGATGTCGAGGGCTTTGAAGGGCCGCTCGATCTGCTGCTGACGCTGGCGCGCGGTCAGCGGGTGGACCTGCGCCGCGTCTCGATCCTGCAACTGGCCGAGCGGTATCTGGCGTTCGTCGCCGAGGCGCGGCGGTTGCGCATCGAGCTGGCGGCGGATTATCTGGTGATGGCGGCGTGGCTGGCGTTCCTGAAATCGCGCCTGCTGCTGCCCCAGCCCAAGGGCGACGACGGCCCCAGCGGCGAGGAGATGGCGGCGCGGCTGGCGTTCCAGCTGGAGCGGCTGGAGGCGATGCGGCGCGCGGCGGCGCGGCTGATGGCGCTGGACCAGAAGGGCCGCCATTTCTTCGCGCGC
>CAZRFB010000013.1:0-11532 GCA_964599185.1 uncultured Rhodobacterales bacterium
TGCGTCAGCACGCCGCTGCGCCCGATGGCGCCGAAGCTGGGCTTGAACCCCACCACGCCGCAATAGGCGGCGGGGCGGATCACCGAGCCGCCGGTCTGCGTGCCCACCGCCAGCGGCGCCATGCCCGCCGCCACCGCCGCCGCCGAGCCGGCGGAGGAGCCGCCGGGCGTGTGCGCCGGATTGACCGGGTTGCGCGTCTTCGACGGCTCAAGGAACGCAAGCTCGGTCGTGGTGGTCTTGCCCAGGATCAGCGCGCCCGCCGCGCGCAGCCGGGCGACCGCCCAGGCGTCTTCGGTCGGCCTGCGGCCCTTGTCGAAGGCGGCGCCGTTCTCGGTCGGCATCGCGGCGGTGTCGATGATGTCCTTGATCCCGACCGGCAGCCCGTGCAGCGGCCCGATGGGCCGCCCGCTGGCGCGCAAGCCGTCGAGCCGCGCCGCCTCGGCGCGCGCCTGCGCCGGGTCGATGAACGCCCAGGCGCCGATCTCCGCCTCGCGCGAATCCACCTGCGCGAGGCAGGCCTCGGCCAGCTCCGCCGCCCGCAGCGCGCCGGACGCAAGGCGGTCGCGCAGCGCGACCGCCCCCAGCGACACCAGCGCCGCGTTCCCGCCCTTACCCGCCATAGAGCGCGTTCGGCAGGTAGAACACGATCTCGGGCTGGATGTAGAGGATCGCCATCGCCACGAACACCAGGAACAGAAACGGCATGCAGCCGCTGAAGATGTCGGTCAGCTTCACCACCGGCGGCGCGATGCCCTTGAGGTAATAGGCCGACATCGCCATCGGCGGGGTCAGGAACGAGGTTTGCAGGTTCAGCGCCACCAGAATCCCGAAGAACAGCGGGTCGATGCCGAAGTGCGGCAGCAGCGGCAGGAAGATCGGCACGAAGATGATGATGATCTCCGACCACTCCAGCGGCCAGCCCAGCAGGAAGATGATCAGCTGCGCCAGCAGCAGGAACATGATCGGCGACAGGTTCAGTCCGGTGACGAACTCCGAGATGATCTGCTCGCCGCCAAGATAGGAGAACACCGACGAGAAGGTGTAGGAGCCGACGAACAGCCAGCACACCATCGCCGTTGTGCGCACCGTCAGATAAACCGAATCGCGCAGCCGCTCCCACGTCATCGCGCGATAGGCGAAGGCCAGCGCGATGCCGCCCAGCGCGCCGATCGACGCCGCTTCGGACGGCGTGGCCAGCCCGAACAGGATCGAGCCGAGCACCGCGAAGATCAGCACCGCCAGCGGCAGGAACGAGGTGGCGATCATGAACATCAGCCTGCCTGCAGGCACGTCCGGCACTTCCTCGTCGGTCGGGCGCGGCGCGACCGAGGGTTGCAGCACCGCGCGCCCTACCACATAGGTCAGATACAGCCCCACCAGCAGCAGCCCCGGCAGCATCGCCCCCGCATAGAGCTTGACGATCGACACGCCCGAGGCCGCCGCATAGACGATCAGCATGATTGACGGCGGAATGAGGATGCCCAGCGTGCCGCCCGCGCAGATGATGCCGCTCGCGAAGCTGCGGTCGTAGCGCGCGTGCAGCATGGCCGGCAGCGCCAGCAGCCCCATCAGCGTCACCACCGCGCCGACGATGCCGGTGGCGGTGGCGAACAGCGCGCAGGTGATCAGCGCCGCCACGCCCATCGAGCCGGGCATCCGCTTCGCCGCCACGTTCAGCGTGCTGAACAACCGGTCCACGATGTTGGCGCGCTCGACGATATAGCCCATGAACAGGAACAGCGGAATCGCCGTCAGCACCTCGTTCGACATCACCGTGAACGTCTGATTTATGAACAGATCGAACACGTTGTTGTTGAAGAAGCCGCCGAACCAGGCGTCGGTCTGGGTCCACCAGTCGGCGTCGTCGCGCACCGTGCGGTTATAGGCGCGCCACATCCGCGTCGGCTCGAAATAGGCGTAATAGCCAAAGCCCAGACCCATCGCCATCAGCGTGAAGGCGATCGGGAAGCCGAGAAACACCACGAAGATGAACAGCCCCAGCATCAGCAAGGCGATCTGGGGGTCGGTCATCGGGCGTCTCCCTGCGTGAACTTCTCAGCGTCTTTCGCCGCTTCGCGCGCGAGCAGCACCTCGGTTTCGACCACGTCCTCGGCCGGCTTGATCCAGTGGCCGTCGCGCAGGCACAGGATGCAGCGGAACACCTGCGCCAGACCCTGAAACAGCAGCAGCAGACCGGCGGCCACGATCACCGCCTTGAACTGGAACACCGGCACGCCCGCCGGGCTGTTGACGCTCACCTCCTGATACCCCCAGGAGCGCGCGGCGTATTTCCAGCCGGAGAACACCAGCGCGATCACGCCGGGAAAGAAAAAGACGATGTAGAGCGTCAGGTCCACCGCCGCCTGCCGCCGCTCCGACCACAGCCGGTAGATGAAGTCGCCGCGCACATGGCCGCCCTGCGACAGCGTGTAGGCGCCGCCCATCATGAACAGCGCGCCATACATGATGAACGACACGTCCAGCGCCCACGGCGTCGGCGCGTTCAGCACATAGCGCACGAACACCTCATAGCCGGTGCCGAACGCCATCAGGATGATCAGCCAGGCGAAGGTCTTGCCGAACCACGCCGAAAGGCTGTCTGCGAACTGGATATAGCGGAGCATGGCGCCGGACACCCCCTTTTCACATGGAAGCCGCCGGGGGGACGCGGGGTCCCCTCCGGCGACAAACGGTTCAGCCCAGCCCTGACCGTGCGGTCAGAGCGTGAGCTTGCCGGGGAAGTAGTGGTTGTAGGCCAGCGCGTAGTCGGGGGCGTTCATGATCTCGTAGAACACCACCCGCTCGACCCAGGCGCGCTGGCTGTCGAGCACGCGCTTCATGAACGGGTCGGTCTCCAAATCGACGATCAGCTTGTCCCAGGCGTCGAGCTGGGCGGCGAGGATCTCCTTGGAGGTGCGGTGCACCGTCACGCCGTTCTCGGTCTGCAGCTTGACCAGATCGGCGGAGTAGTTGTCGAGCGCGATCGCGGTGTTGGCGGTCGATGTCGCCTCGACGCTGTATTCCAGGATCGCGCGCAGGTCGTCGTCGAGATCTTCAAGCATGTCCTTGTTGAACAGGAACTCGAACGCCTCGCTGGCCTGATGGTAGGACGAGAGGTAATAGTTCTTGGCCACGTCCTGCGCGCCAAAGCGCATGTCGGAGGACGGGTTGTTGAACTCGAAGGCGTCGATCACGCCGCGCTCCATGGCCGGCACGATCTCGCCGCCCGGAAGCTGGGCGACCGACATGCCCATCGACTGCAGCAGGTCGGCGGCGAGGCCGACGGTGCGATACTTGAAGCCCTGGATGTCGGCGACCGTGCTGACCTCCTTCTTGAACCAGCCGAACGGCTGGGCCGGCATCGGAAAGCCGAGGTGGCCGACCACGTTCAGCCCCATGATGTCCTGGGTCAGCTCGCGATAGAACTCCTGCCCGCCGCCCTGCTGGAACCACGCCAGCATGGTCGTCGCGCTGCCGCCGAACACCGGGCCGGTGCCGAACAGCGAGGCGGCCTTGTTCTTGCCATACCAATAGACCGGCACCGAATGCGCCGCGTCGAGCACGCCGTCGTTGACCGCGTCCAGCACCTGAAACGCCGCGACCACCGCGCCCGCAGGCAGCAGGTCGATCTTGAGGCGGCCGCCCGACATCTTTTCGACGCGCTCGACATACTGCCGGGCGAAATCCATCCAGATGTCCGACGCCGGCCACGACGTCTGCATCTTCAGCACCAGCGGCGCCTGCGCCAGAACGGCGGGCGCGGCCAGGCCGCCGGCGGCCACGCCGCCCGCCGCCGCGCCAACCTTGATGAATGAGCGGCGCGACACCGGCGCCGTTTTTGTGGATGTCATCAGAAGCCTCCCTGAAACACGTCGTCGCCTTCGTCATCAGGCGATCTGGAGGCACTATCGACGGTTTGGCGCGCGCCAGCAAGGCGCCGTTCTACAATGCGGAACTTGGTCGCGCCCCGGTTGCGCGCCGGCTGCGCCCCTGTCGCGCCCCGGTTGCGCCGCCGTCAGACGATGCCCGCCGATCCGGGCGCGACCGCCGGACGCTCCCGCGCCGCCGCCGCCCGCCAGCCCGAGGCGCGCAGCGCCGCCACCGGCGCGATCGCCCCGCCCGCGCGCCGCCGCGCCTCCGCCAGAATCGGCGAGACATCGGTCACGAACGCTGCTTTCAGCGCGCCGTGCGCCGCCAGCGCGTCGTTGGACTGCTGCGCCGCCGCCAGGCCCTCGCGGTCCACGATCAGCGCCTGCGCGTGCGCCCGCGCGATCTCGACCGCCGAGGCGATCAGGCTTTCCACCGGGTCGGTCACGTTATGCGACTGGTCGATCATCAGGGCGGGCGCCCCATCCTGCGTCCCGCCAACCAGTTCGTTGAACACCAGAAACAGCCGGAACGGGTCGATGGCCCCCGCGTCGAGGTCGTCGTCGCCATACTTGCTGTCGTTGAAATGGAACCCGCCCAGCTTGCCCGCGCGCCGCAGCCGCGCCACGATCTGTTCGATGTTGGCGCCGGGCGCGTGGTGGCCAAGATCGACCAGACAGCGCGCCTTCGGCCCCAGCGCCTGCGCGGCCATCAGGCTCGACCCCCAGTCGGCGATCACCGTGCTGTAGAACGCCGGTTCATAGAGCTTGTGCTCGATGAACACCCGCCAGCCGTCCGGCGCCGCCGCCACGATCTTCGCCATGCTGTCGAGGTAGCGGTCGAACGCGGCGGCGAAATCGCTCTGACCGGGAAAGTTCGACCCGTCCGCGATCCACACCGTCAGCGCGCGCGACCCCAGCGCCTCGCCGATGCGGATGCACGCGATATTGTGATCGACCGCCTGCGCGCGCACCGCCGCGTCGGTATGGGTCAGCGAGCCGAACTTGTAGCTGTGCGCCTGCCCCGGCTGATCCTGAAACGTGTTGGAGTTCACCGCGTCGAAGCTGAGCCCCAGCGCCAGCGCCTCGGCCCGCAAACCGGCGTAATCGCCGACCGCGTCCCACGGGAAATGCGGGCTGACGCGCGGCGCGATGCGGCAAAGCTGCTGGATCACCGCGCAGTCGGCCAGCTTGTCGTGGATGTCGCGCGGCTCGCCCGGCCCCGGAAACCGCGCGAACCGCGTGCCGCCGGTCCCCACGCCCCAGGTGGGCACGGCCACCGAGAAGCCTTGCGCCTGCGCGGTGATCGTCTCGATCTCCACCCCGCGCCGCGCAAGCTGTCGGCCCAGCGCGGCGTAGTCCTCGACCAGCGCGTCGGCGCGCGCGGCGTTGTGGTCTGCGATCAGCCCCGCGTCGATCATCTGCGCCTCCCTAGCGTGTGAACGCCTGCGCGTTGCCGGCATCGACGTTGAGGATGTTGCCGGTGGATTTCGCCGACCGATCAGAGGCGAAGAACGCGACCGCCTCGGCGATGTCCTCGGGATAGACCGCGCGCTTCAGCAGCGAGCGCTGGCGATAGTGCTCCTCCAGCGCGTCCTCGGCGACGTTGTTGGAGGCCGCGCGCTGCGTGCGCCACGCGCCTTTCCAGATGGTCGAGCCGCGCAGCACCGCGTCGGGGTTGACGGTGTTGACCCGTATCCCCAGCGGCGCCCCCTCCAGCGCGAGGCACCGCGCCAGATGCAGCGCCGCCGCCTTGGCCGCGCTGTAGGCCGACGCGCCCGCCGACGCCGCCAGCGCGTTCTTCGAGCCGATGAACACCACCGAGCCGCCCGCGCCCTGCGCCTTCATCAGCCGGAACCCCTCGCGCGCCGACAGGAAATAGCCGGTCGAGAGGATCGCCTGATTGCGCGTCCACTCCGCCAGCGTGGTGTCCTCGACCGGCGCGGCGGAGGCGATCCCGGCGTTGCACACCAGAATGTCCAGCCCGCCGAAGGCGCGCGCCGTCTGGGCGAAGGCGGCGGCCACCTGCGCCTCGTCGGTCACGTCCATCGCTGCGCCCTGCACCGCGTCGCGCCCGAAACGCGCGGCGCAGTCGGCGACCGCCGTCGCCAGCGCGTCCGCGTCGATGTCGGCCAGCATCGCGCAGGCGCCCTCGGCCATCAGCCGCTCCGCCGTCGCGCGCCCGATGCCGCCCGCGCCGCCGGTGATGAACGCCACCTTGCCCGCCAGCGCCTTCGGCTTTGGCATCCGCTGGAGCTTGGCCTCCTCCAGCAGCCAGTATTCGATGTCGAACGCCTCCTGCTCCGGCAGGCCGACATACCGGCTCACGCCGCTGGCGCCGCGCATCACGGTGATCGCGTTGGCGTAGAACTCGGCGGCGATGCGCGCCGTCGCCTTGTCGGCGGCGAAGGTCATCATCCCCACGCCCGGCGCCAGATACACCACCGCGTTTGGGTCGCGCATCTTTGGGCTGTCGGGGCGCTTGCAGCGCTCGTAATAGGCGGCGTAACCGGCGCGATAGTCGGCCAGCAGCGCGTCGAGCCGCGCTTCGGCGTCGGGCGGCAGCGCCAGCGGGCGGATCTTGGTGCGCAGGAAATGGTCGGGGCACGAGGTGCCGAGCGGGGCCAGAGCGTCCAGCGCCGCAGAATTGACGAACTCCAGCACCTCGGGCGCGTCGGAGAAATGCCCAACCTTGGCCTGCGTCGCCGAAATCTTGCCCCGGATCAGCGGCATCAGCCGCGCCGCTGTGGCCGCGCGGTCCGGCGCGGTCGCCACCCGCGCGCCGCCGAACGCCGGGCGGCGGCGGTTGGCCTCCAGCCAGTCGGCGGCCTTGCGGATGATGCGCAGCGTCGCGGCGTAGCTGTCGCGCGCCGTCGGCCCCCAGGTGAACAGCCCGTGCCCGCCCAGCACCACGCCGGTCAGGTGAGGGTTTTCCGTCGCCAGCGCGCCCAGTTGCAGCCCCAGCTCGAACCCCGGACGGCGCCACGGCAGAAAGCCGATCTCGCCGCCGAACACGTCCCGCGTCAGCGCCTCGGCGTTCTCCGAGGCCGCCAGCGCGATCACCGCGTCGGGGTGGACGTGATCGACGTGGACGGCGGGAACGAAGGCGTGCAGGGCTGTGTCGATCGAGGCGGCGCGCGGGTTGAGGGCGAAGGTGCAGTGCGGCAGATAGCCCACCATCGCATCCTCGTGCGCCGGGCCGCGATAGAGACCCTTCAGCGCCTCCAGCCGGTCGAGATAGAGCGTCGCGAACCCGTCGAGCCCCATCGAGCCGAGATCGCCGCCGGAGCCTTTCACCCACAACACCGTCACCGGCGCGCCGGTCAGCGGGTCGCTCGCCTGCACCTTGGCCGAGGTGTTGCCGCCGCCGAAATTGGTCACCGCCAGATCGGCGCCGAGCAGGTTCGAGCGATACAGCAGCAGCCCCGGCTCATCCAGCGTCGCCGCGTGCGCCGCGTCCCACAGATCGTCCAGCGGTTGCGCGGCCATGGCGTCTCTCCCGTCGAAATGCGCTGACGACGCTATGAGCGGTTTCGCCCAGAGTCAATCATGCGCGTAATCATATTGCGCTGCAACAGCGTGTTGCATTGCGCAAGTTGCGCAAATTGCTTGACCGGGGTGAGCGATCATGCAACTTCCTGAGCGCATGGAGGCGCGCATGGTCGAGAGCGAGAGGGTGCGGATGATCGCGGCGCTGGTCGCCGCGCGCGGCTTCGCGGCGGTGCGCGACCTGACCGAGGCGACCGGCGCCTCGCCCGCCACGCTGCGCCGCGACCTCGCCAAGCTGGCCGCCGCGGGTGCGGTGCGCCGGGTGCACGGCGGGGTCGAGGCCGCCGACGCGCGGCCCCGGCTGGCCACCAGCCCGTTCGACATCGGCCAGACCCGCGCCGTCGCCGCCAAGCGCGCCATCGCCCGCGCCGCCGCCGCGCTGTGCGCCGACGGCGAGACGATCATCGTCAACGCCGGGTCCACCACGTTCCAGATGGCGGCGTTCCTGCGAGAGCGCCGCCTTCAGATCGTCACCAACTCGTTCCCGATGGCGGCGGCGCTGGTCGAGACCTCCGACAACCGCGTGCTGATCCCCGGCGGCGAGATTTACCGCGAGCAGGGCATCGTGCTGTCGCCGTTCGACGACGACGCGCTGCGCCATGTCGCGGCCTGCCGCATGTTCATGAGCGCGGTCACGGTCGGCCCGCTGGGCGTGATCGAGGGCGACCCGCTGATCGCGCGCGCCGAGGCCAAGCTGCTCGACCGCGCGCCCGAGCTTGTGGTGCTGCTCGACAGCGGCAAGTTCGCCCGGCACGGCGCGCTGGCGGTGTGTCCGCTCGCCCGCGTCAGCCGCCTGATCACCGACGACGCCGCGCCGCCCGAGGCGCTGGCCATGCTGCGCGACGCGGGCGTGGCGGTGACCGTCGTCGCCCCCGATGCGGAGGACCGCGCGCTCGGCGCCGCCGCCTGAGACTGCATCAACCAACCAACCAAGAAACCGGAGGAGACACCGATGCGCCTTACCCCCAACCGCCGCCGCCTGCTGCAACTCGGCGCCGCCAGCCTTGCGGCGCCGATGCTGGGCCGCCCCGCCTTCGCCGCCGACAAGCGGGTGGCGATGGTGGTGAAGAACCTCGGCAACAGCTATTTCGACGCCTGCGCCAACGGCGCGAAGGAGGCCGCCACTGAGCTGGGCGGCATCGAGATCATCTACACCGCTCCCACCAAGCCGACGCCCGAGGATCAGATCGCGGTGATCGACAGCCTGATCGCGCAGCGGGTGGACGGCATCATCGTCTCGGCCAACGACGCCAACGCGCTTGTCCCGGT
The DNA here is from genome assembly GCA_964599185.1 of uncultured Rhodobacterales bacterium. Classification (GTDB taxonomy): domain Bacteria; phylum Pseudomonadota; class Alphaproteobacteria; order Rhodobacterales; family Rhodobacteraceae; genus Rubrimonas. Next base: position 8,685 of record CAZRFB010000013.1, read on the forward strand.
GGGCCGCAAGGCCGCGCAGCGCGGGATCAAGATGATGTCCTTCGACAGCGCCATCGCGCCCGAGGGCCGCCTGGTGCACCTCAGCGCCTCGTCCACGCCGCTGATCGGCGCCAAGCAGGTGCAGATGATCGGCGCGACGCTGGGCTATGAGGGCGAGGTCGCGATCCTGTCCGCCGCCTCGACCATGACCAACCAGAACTCCTGGATCGCGGCGATGAAGGAGGAATGGAAGGATGCGAAATACGCGAAAATGCCGCTGGTCGCGACCGTCTATGGCGACGATCAGGACGACAAGAGCTATCGCGAGATGCAGGCGCTGGTGAAGGCGCATCCCAATCTGCGCGGGGTGATCTCGCCCACCACCATCGGCATCCGCGCCGGGGCCAAGGCGATCATGGACGACGGGCTGGTCGGCAAGGTGTTCATCACCGGGCTGGGCCTGCCGTCGGAGATGAAGGCGGCGGTGCTGGCGGGCGCCTGCGACAGTTTCGCGATCTGGAATCCGGTCGAATACGGCTACGCCTCGACGATGATCATGGGCGCGCTGCTGAACGGCGCCGAGGCCGCCGAGGGCGCGACGCTGAGCATGGGCAAGAAGGGCGAGACCGTGGTCGGCCCTGACGGCGAGGCGGTGATGGGCGAGCCGTTCGTGTTCGACAAGACCAACGTCGAGCAGTTCGCCGCGATCTTCTGATCCAGCCCGCCCATCAGGCCCGTTCCGGCGCAGCCGCCGGGGCGGGCGCCTTGTCTCTTGCGGAGCCGCAGCCCCCCATGCCGCCGATCCTGTCGCTGGAAACCGTCTCCAAATCCTTTCCCGGCGTGCGCGCGCTCAACGGCGTCTCGTTCGACCTGCGCGCGGGCGAGGTGACGGCGCTGATCGGCGAGAACGGCGCGGGAAAATCCACCATCGTCAAGGTGCTGACCGGCATCCACGCCCCCGACGCGGGCGTGGTGCGGATCGGCGGCGCGCCCCGCCGCCTCGCCTCGCCGCGCGACGCCTGGGGATGCGGGATCGCGGCGATCCATCAGGAGACGGTGATGTTCGACGATCTGTCGGTCGCCGAAAACATCTTCATGGGCCACATGCCGGGCGACGCGCGCTTTGGCGGCCGCCTGATCGACCGCGCCGCGATGCGCGCCCGCGCGCAGGCGCTGCTGCGCCGCATCGAGGCCGATTTCGACGCCGACGCACCCCTGCGGTCGCTGTCGGTGGCGCAGAGCCACATGGTCGAGATCGCCCGCGCGCTCAGCCACGAGGCGCGCGTCATCATCATGGACGAACCCACCGCCGCCCTGTCGCGCGCCGAGATCGACGAGCTGTTCCGTCTGGTCGAAAGCCTCAAGGCCGAGGGGCGCGCGGTGCTGTTCATCTCGCACAAGTTCGACGAGATCTTCCGCCTCGCCGACCGCTGGGTGTGTCTGCGCGACGGCGAGAAGGTCGGCGAGGGCGCCATCGCCGAGGCGACCGAGGCGCGGCTGGTCGGCCTGATGGTGGGCCGCCCGATCGAGCAGGTGTTCCCCAAGCGCGCCATCACGCCGGGCGCGGAGGCGCTGCGGGTGGAGGGCCTCACCAACGCCACCGAGTTCGCCGACATCTCTTTCACCCTGCGGCGCGGCGAGATCCTCGGCCTCTACGGCCTGATCGGCGCCGGGCGGTCGGAGGCGATGCAGTGCCTGTTCGGCCTGTCGCGCGCCACCGCCGGGTCGGTGACGCTGGAGGGCGCGCCGCTGATGGCGAAAAGCCCCGCCGACGCCATCGCGGCGGGCGTCGCCTATGTGCCCGAGGACCGCCAGCATCAGGGCGCGACGCTGGGTTTTGGGGTGCGCGAGAACATGACGCTGGCTTCGCTGGCGGCCCATGTGCGCGGCGGTTTTCTGTCGCGCGCCGCCGAACTGGCCACGACGCGACGCCTTGGCGCGCGGCTGGCGGTGAAGGCGGCGCACTGGGATCAGCGGCTGGCGGAGCTGTCGGGCGGCAACCAGCAGAAGGTGGTGATCGCCAAGTGGCTGGCGACGCAGCCGAAGGTGATCATCCTCGACGAGCCGACCAAGGGCGTCGATGTCGGCGCCAAGGCCGCCGTGCACGATTTCATCGGCGAACTGGCCGAGGAGGGGCTGGCGGTGATCCTGATCAGCTCGGAGTTGCCCGAGGCGATGGGGCTGGCCGACCGGATTCTGGTGATGAAGGAGGGCCGCGTCGTGCGCGCGTTCGAGCGCGGCGCGTGGTCGGCCGAAGCCATCGTCGCCGCCGCCACCGGCGCGTCGGCGGAGCGCGCGGCGTGACGCGCGAGATCGCGCTCGCCGCGCTGATCGCGGCGATGATCGGCGCCATCGGCGCCTATGCGCCGGTGTTTCTGGCGCCGGCGAGCCTTGTCGGGATGCTCAACGACACCGCGTTCCTGTTCATGCTGGCGCTGGCGCAGATGGCGGTGATCCTGACGCGCGGCATCGATCTGTCGGTGGCGGCCAATCTGGCGCTGTCGGGGATGCTGGCAGCGATGTTCGGCGTGGAATTTCCCGACGCGCCCGCCGTGCTGCTGCTGGCGCTGGCGGCGCTGATCGGCGCCGGGCTGGGGGCGATCAACGGCGCGCTGATCGGGGCGTTGGGGATTCCGCCCATCGTGATGACGCTGGGGACGCTGGCGGTGTTTCGCGGCATGATCGTCGTGGTCGGCGGCGGCGATCAGGTCAACGCCTCGGAGATGAGCGCCAGTTTTCAGGCGTTTCCCAAGCTGACGTTTCTGGGGCTGAACAGCGTGTTCTGGATCGCGGCGGCGCTGGCGCTGGCGATGCACGTCTTTCTCACCCGCAGCCGCACCGGGCGCGGCCTCTATGCGCTGGGCGGCAA
>CAZRFB010000014.1:0-3079 GCA_964599185.1 uncultured Rhodobacterales bacterium
CGATCTGCTCACCAGAGCCGCCGGCGAACAGCACCTTCCCCCCCGAGGCGAGGCCGAGATTGCCCACGACAAAGCCCTGCTCCACGGTGAAGTCCTCGGTCTCCACGCGGAACGGCTCCGGCGCGGGCGGCGGGGCGTCGGATACGTTGACCGTGAACGACGCCAGCGCTGCATTCGCGGCCACCGCCGCGCCGTCGTTGTCGAACACCGCGTCGGCGGCCAGCGCGACGGTGTAGGCGCCGTTGTCGGCGCTATCCCAGGTTCCGCCGGGGGCCGCCACGATGTAGGTGGCGGTGCGCGGCGTGCCGTCGCCCGCCACGTCGATCGCGAAGCCGGTCACCGACACCGGCCCGCCCGGCCCGGTGACCGTGATGTCGCCAAGGCCGAGGCTGGTCACGTCGATCACGCCGTCGATGTCGGCGAAGGTCACCGTCACCGTCGTGTCCACTCCGCCCGCCACCGTCACGTTCGGCGCCGAAGCCGCCGTCACGACCGGGGCGTCGTTCACCGAGGCCACGGTGATCGCGACGCTCTGCATGTCGTCCAGTTCGCCGTCGGAGACCTCGATCTCCAGCGTGTCCGCGCCAAAATAGTTCTCCGCCGGCGCATAGTTCAAGCCCGCCAGCGCGGCGTTGATCTCGGCAGCCGTGCCGGAGACCGTGACGCTGGCCGTGCCGTCGCCGTCCACCGTGGCGGATCCGGCGGTGCTCACGCTTAGCACGCCGTTGGTCACGCCCAGCGTGACCGACAGCGCCGCGCTGTCGATGTCGGAGACGGAAACGCCTGTGATCGCGAGCGGCGTGTCCTCGTCGGTGGCCTGTGCGCCCGGCGCGACCAGCACCGGCGCGTCGTTCACGGCGGTCACCGTGATCGCGACCTCGTCGGTGTCGCCCAGCGTCCCGTCGCTGGTCATCACGGTCAGCGTGTCTTCGCCGAAGAAGTCGGCGTTCGGCGCGTAGGTCAGCCCGTCGAGCGCGGCGTTGACCTCGGCCTCGGAGCCCGAGACGGTGACGTTCGCCGTGCCGTCGCCGCTCACGGTGGCGAACCCGCTGTCATCCACGCTCAGCACGCCCTGCGAGACGCTCAGCGTCGTGGTCAGCGTGTCGCCGTCCACGTCGAGCACCGACACCGCCTTGGCGCCGGTGAAGGCCAGCGTGCCGTCCTCGGCCACGGTTGCGGTTGCGGGCGTGGTGTTGACCGGCGCGTCGTTGATGTTGGCGATGTCCACGTTCACCCGCGCCGCCAGCGAGCGCACGTTGTCCGTCCCCTCGACGGTGTAGAACACCGGCGTCGGCGGGCCGAAGAAGTTTGTTTCGGGCTGGAAGATCAGGAGGTCGCGGCCGTTGGCGCCGATCGGGGCGACGGTCCACACGCCCTCCCCCGCCACGGTGCGGACCTTGCCGCTGGCGTCGTCGGCGCCTTCCAGCATGACCGAGTTGGGCTTGATCGCCACGTCCGAAGCGTTGACCACGCCGTCGTTGTTGAAGTCGCCGTCGTTGGCCAGCAGGTCCACGAAGGTGGGCAGGTTCTCGATGCCGATGCCGGTGTCGTTGGCGGCGAGGAACACGTGCCGGTCCTGATCGCCGAAGCGCAGCGTCTCGACGCCGGTCAGCGTGTCGGTCCCCTCGTCGCCGTCGGCCGCGTTGAGATCGGATACGGTGACGGTCCCGTTGCGGGCCACGCTGAAGTCAGCGAAGGCGCCTGCATAGACGGCGATGTCGTTCCCGCCGCCGCCGACGATGGCGTCGTCGCCGCCGCCGCCCTTCAAGACGTCATCCGCCGAACCGAGGTCGTCGCCAACAAGACGGTCGTTTCCGTCCGTGCCGGTGATCGTGTCGGCCCCGGCGCCGCTGAGATAGACCAGCGTGCCGTCAGGGTCGTCGAGATCGCCAGAATCGTTGCCGAGGATCAAGCCGGCGTCGGAATAGAACGTGCTGTCGCCCGCCAGCGCGGCGTTGCCGGTCGCGCCGAGGTCGAACTGCACGGCGCCGCTCAGGTTGCGGGCGTTGAAGTCGGTATCGACGTCCTGGAAGCTGTTGTTCGTGATCGTGGTCAGCGCGCCGGCGGTCGGCGCGCCAATCGCGATGCCGGTGCCCGCATCGACGAAGCTGTTGCCGGAGACGGAGGAGGCGGCGTTGTTGTAGTTTTCAAGGTTGATGCCGGTCCGCGTGTTGCGGAAGCTGTTGTCGTCGATCGTCAGGGCGTCCGCGCCGCCGTTTGACCAGACGCCGCGGCCCCATGCCGCTGTCGAGTATTTCGCACCGTCGCTGAACGTGCCGTCGCCCGTGAACAGGTTGCCGGTGATCGAAACCGCATCGCCGGCCCCGAGCGCGTTGAGAAACACCGCGACGTCGTGGACGCCGCCGGTGCCGCCGCCCGCGACCGTGCTGAGGAAGATCGAGTTCGCGATGCCGACATCCCCGCCGGTGACGGTGACGAGGTTGAGCTGACCGCGCGCGCCCGTGGGCTCGTTGTTGAGGAAGGTGAATCCTGACAGGCTGGCGTCGCTGCTGATCGTCACTTTCCCGTCGATCACAGCCTCGTCTCCGCGCGCCGCGTCGTCGCCGGTGAGCGCAGCGTTGGGGCCGAGGATCTGCACGTCCTTGGCGATGGTCAGGTCTTCCGCATAGATCCCCGCCGCGACGAGGATGATCTCGCCGCCCGTGGCCGCATCGACCGCCGCCTGGATGGTGGCGAAGCCGCCCGCGCCGACGACCAGCACCGTCTGGCCATCGAACTCAAGCCGCTCCGCGCCGGTCAGCGTGTCGGTCCCCTCGTCGCCCGCCGCAGCCGGGGCATCGTCGGCCACGGTGAAGGACGTCGCGCCGAGCGTGACGGTGAAGTCGGCGAAGTTCCCGGCGTAGATCGCGGTGTCGATCCCGGCGCCGCCGTCGATGGCGTCGTCGCCGCCGCCGCCGGTGATCACGTCGTTACCGCTAGCACCCTCAAAGACATCATCGCCGCCGAAGCCGGAGAGGGTATCGACTGCTGAACCGCCGAACATCTCGTCGGACGCCTCGGAGCCTGAGAGGTTGAGGCTGTCGACGATGTTGCGCGTCGCCTCGTTGATGAACTCGAC
>CAZRFB010000015.1:0-8850 GCA_964599185.1 uncultured Rhodobacterales bacterium
GCGCGCGAAATAGGCGGGCAGCACGACCTTTTGCAGCACATAGGCGGGCAGCCCCAGCGCGAACAGCGCCACCGCCTGCGCGGTCGCCGTCACGTCCGCCGCCGTGAAGGCGCCGCGCTGGAACAGCGTCGCCACGATCTCTGACGGGATCGCGACCAGCGCCACGGCGGCGGGCAGGGTCAGCGCCAATGCGAACTCCGCCGCGCGGTTCATCGACTCGCGCGCCGCCGCGTCGTCGCCGGCGCGGAAGCGGCGCGACAACTCCGGCAGCAGCACCACGCCCACCGCGACGCCGACCACCCCCAGCGGCAGCTGATAAAGCCGGTCGGCGTAGCTGAGCCACGCCACCGCGCCGGTGAAGAACGACGCGATCAGCGTGCCGATCAGCAGGTTGATCTGCGTGGCGCCGCCCGAAATCGCACCCGGTATCCCCAGCCGCACCAGTCGCCGCACCCCCGGCGTCAGGCGCGGGCGGCGCAAGCGCAGCGCCATGCCCGACGCCCGCGCCGCGCGCGCCACCAGCGCCACCTGCGCCACGCCCCCCGCCAGCACGCCCCAGGACAGCGCCGCGCCCACCGGCCAGACCAGCGCGGCGGCGAGCGTCATGGCGCCGATCAGCGCGACGTTGAGCAGGATCGGCGCGGCGGCGGGCGCGGCGAAGCGGCCCAGCGCGTTCAGCACGCCGGAGAACAGCGCGGTCAGCGACATGCACATCAGATAGGGAAACTGGATGCGCGCGAAGCCCACCGCCATGTCGAACTTGGCCGGGTCGCTCGCAAATCCGCCCGCCAGCGCCAGCATCACCACCGGCATCGCCAGCATCGCCAGCGCGCTGAACGCCAGCAGCGCCGCGACCAGCGCGGCCATCGCCTCCTCGGCGAAACCGCGCGCGGCCTGCGGCCCCTCGCCCTCCAGCCGCTTGGCGTAGAGCGGCACGAAGGCCATGTTAAACGCGCCTTCCGCGAAGAAGCGGCGGAACATGTTGGGCAGGCGGAACGCCACGAAGAACGCCTCCGCCGACGGACCCGCGCCCAGCAGCCCCGCGATCATCACGTCGCGCGCAAATCCCAGCAGGCGCGAAGCCATGGTCCACGAACCCACGGTCGCGAAGCCGCGCATCAGCCGGATCGGGCGAGGGGTCATCGCGCGGTTCCTGCGGGTCGGCGCTGGCGCAGCGCGTCTGCGCCGGCCGGTGCCGGGGTGCGGACAGCGACCGCCAGAAGCAGTTTCAGGTCAGGTTTCCAGCCGCCGGGCCATCGCCCGGCGGCCAGCGCAGAGGATCGCGCCTGGCCTGCCCGGCGGCCCGCAAGGTCGCCGGGCGGCGACGTCCGCCCCCTGCGGGCGTCGCCTTCAGCGCCGCCCGGGCGGACGCCCCCGCCCTCTGTCGCGCCTGGCGTCGCCACCGGGATCGGCTGCGGCTCACGCCTTCGCCGATGCGGCGCGCGCGACCTGCCACCGGCAGGTCGCCTTTGCGCGCCGCGCGCGCCGCATCGGGCGCCGACGCCCTGCGCGACCAACCGCCGCCGCCGCCTCGCAACCGGCTGCGCCCGCCTCATGCGCAGCGCCCCGGCCACTAGACCTCCCGCACCGCGCCCGCAGGCGCATCGGCCTCGGCGGCGGCGCGGTCGATGGCGGCGCGCAGGCGCTTGCGGATCGCCTCCTGCTTGGCGGGGCTGCGGATTTTCAGGCCGAACAGGTCCTTCACGTAGAACACGTCCACCGCCTGCTCGCCGTAGGTGGCGATCACGGCGGAGAAGATGTTGATGCCCCCCGCCGCCAGCACCCCGGTCAGGTCGGACAAAAGGCCGAACCGGTCGCGGGTCTCGACTTCGATCACGGTGTAGATGTCGGAGGCGTCGTTGTCGAAGGTGATCCGCGTCGGCGCCGCGAAGGCGCGCTCGCGCTTGCGCGCGCCGCGCCGCCGCTCCGCCAGCGCCGCGCGCGGCGCGATCTCGCCGCTCAGCGCGCGGGCGATGGTGCGGCGCAGGCGGTCGAACTGGGCGGGCGCATAAGGCCCGCCTTCGAGGTTCTGGATCCAGAACGCCGAGGTCGCCATGCCGTCGGCGGTGGTGTAGGTGCGCGCGTCCACCACCGAGGCGCGCGCCAGCGCCATCGCGGCGGCCATGCGGCTGAACAGGCCGGGATGATCCGCCATCAGGATCAGCACCCGCGTCGCGTCGCGCGTCGGGTCGGGGTCAAGCCGGATCGCGACGCCTGCGGGGTCGCTTGACCGCGCCTGCGGCGCGTGGGCGGGGTCGGCCTCGCGCGCCAGATGGGCGTGGGCGAGGCGGGCGTCGTCGTCCAGCCCCACCCAATAGGGCGGATAATGGCGGGCGATCTCCGCCGCGATCGCGTCCTCGGGCCAGTCCTTCAGCGCGGCGCGCAGGCTTTCCTTCGCCTCGTCCACCCGCTCGCCGCGCGACAGCCGCTCCGCGCCGCCGGTCAGCGCCACGCGGGTGTCGTAGTAGAGCGCGCGCAGCAGTTGCGCCTTCCAGTTGTTCCAGACGTTCGGCCCCACGGCGCGGATGTCGCAGGCGGTCAGCACCAGCAGCAGGCGCAGCCGCTCCGGGCTGCGCACCACGTCGGCGAAGGCGCGCACGGTGCGCGGGTCGGCGATGTCGCGCCTTTGCGCCGTGTCGCTCATCAGCAGGTGGTTGCGCACCAGCCACTCGACCATCTCGCCCTGCGCCGCGTCCAGCCCTAGCCGGGGGCAGAGATCGCGCGCGACCATGGCGCCGACCTCGGAATGGTCCTGCGGCAGGCCCTTGCCGATGTCGTGCAGGAACAGCGCGACCGACAGCACCTCCATATCCACGCCGGCCTTGATGATTTCGGTCGCGACCGGCAGATCGGCCACCAGTTCGCCCGCGCGGATCCGCGCCAGGCCGCCGATCGCCATGATGGTGTGCTCGTCCACCGTATAGCTGTGATACATGTTGAACTGCATCATCGCCACGATGCGCCCGAACTGCGGGATGAACCGACCGAGCAGGCCGCACTCGTTCATACGCCTGAGCGCGCGCTCGGGGTCTTTGGAGCGGGCGAGCAGCTTCAGAAAGATCGCGTTCGCCTCCGGGTCGGCGCGCAGCGCGTCGTCGATGCGGTCGAGGTTGGCGGCCACCGCCCGCATGGCGTTGGGATGGATCAGCGCGCCGGTGCGCAGACCCTCGTCGAACAGCCGCAGCATCGCGACCGGCTCCTGCGCGAACAGCGCGGCGTCGGCCACGTCGATGCGCCCGTCGCGCAGCGCGAAACCCGGCATGAACGGCGTCGTCCCGCCAAGACCGAAAGCGCGGACCAGCGCGCCAAAGTCGCGGCGGCTTTTCTTCTGGCGCTGCTCCAGCGCGGCGCAGAACCAGCGGGTGAGGTCGCCCACGTCCTTCGCGGCGCGGAAATAGTCCTGCATGAACCGCTCGACGCCGCGTCGCCCGCCGTCGTCGGCGTAGCCCATGGCGGCGGCGACCTCGATCTGCAGGTCGAACGACAGCTGTTCCTGCGCGCGCCCCGCCACCCAGTGCAGGTGACAGCGCGTGGTCCACAGGAACCGCTCGGCGGCGGAGAAGGTGGCGACTTCGTCGGGCGTGAACACGCCGCCCGCCACCAGATCGCCCACCGTGTCGGCGTGATAGAGATACTTGGCGATCCAGTAGAGCGTCTGGAGATCGCGCAGGCCGCCCTTGCTCTCCTTCACGTTGGGCTCGACCAGATAGCGCGAGCCGCCGTTGCGGGCGTGGCGCGCGGCGCGCTCGGCCAGCTTGGCCTCGACGAACTGCGGGCCGGTGCGCGCGAACAGCTCCTTCCAGAGCCGCGCGTCGAGCGCGTCGAGCTGCGCGCGGTCGCCCCAGATCCAGCGCTTTTCCAGCAGCGCGGTGCGGATGGTGGTGTCGCCCTGCGCCAGCCGCAGGCAATCGTCCGCCGTGCGCACCGCATAGCCGACCTTGAGCTTGAGATCCCACAGCAGATAGAGCGCGGTCTCGATGAAGCTCTCGCCCCAGGCGGTCTGCTTCCAGGGACGCAGGAACAGCAGATCGACGTCGGAAAACGGCGCCATCTCGGCGCGGCCATAGCCGCCCACCGCCGCGACGGTCAGCTTTTCGCCCTCGGTGGGGTTGGGGTTGGGGTGCAGCAGCGCGGCGACCTCCAGCGCGCCGGTCACCACCGCGTCGGCCGCCGCCGCCAGCGCGCGCGCGGCCTCAAGCCCGTCGGTCTCGCCGCGCTCCAGCCGCGCGCGGGCCTCGGCGCGCAGGCCTTTGAGCCGGTCGCGCAGCATCTGCGCCGCCAGTGCGCGCGCGGTCGCGACGCCCGACTCGGCGCGCGCGGCCTCGATGGCGGAGAAATCCAGCAGCGCGGCGTTGGCGGCGGCGGGAGAGACGGCGACGCGGGGCAAGGCGGCTATGATCCCGCGCCCAGCGCGGCGGGCGCCGGATCGCGCACGACAAAGCCCTCCTCGGTCACCTCGAACACCGCCAGCGCGCGCTGGTTGGCGCCGGCAGGGGTGAAGCGCCACGGGCCGCGCGCGCCGTCAAACCCGGCGGAATTGGCGACGGCCTGCGCCGCGAACGGCGCCGCGCCGCCCTGCGCCAGAAGCTGCGCCACCGCGCGCACCGCGTCATGGCCCATCCACGCCAGCGGATGCGGCGCGCGGCCGGTGGCGGCGCGGAACCGCGCCTCGAAATCCGCCGCCGCCGCCGGATCGGGACCGGCGAACCAGCCGCCGCGCAGCGTCGGCTCCTGCAAGGTCTCGGGGTTGCGCCACAGACCCAGCCCCATGAAGCGCACGCTGCGCGGCGACACGTCGTAATAATCCAGAAACGCCGCGACCGCGCGCAGCGCCTGGCCGCCGTCGGCGATCAGCACGCCCTCGGCGCCGCTGGCGCGCACGCCCGGCGCGCCCTCGCCCAGCGCCGCCTGCACGCCCTCGAAGCTGCGCGGATAGCTGAGCGTATGGACCACGCGCACGCCGTGGCGCGCCGCGCCTTCTCTGACCGCGCGCTCGGACAGCGCGCCATAGTCGCTTTGCGGGCGGGTGATCGCGAGCGTGCCCACCCCCTGCGACGCGGCGTAGCCCATCAGCCGGTCGGCCTCGTTCTCGGGCAGATCACCCATCACGAACACCGGCGCGCCGCCCGCCGCGCTGTCGGAGGAGAACGACAGCGCCGTGACGCCCGCGCCCGTCGCCACCGGGCGCACCGCGCGGGTGGTGGCGCTGTAGAGCGGCCCCAGCAGGATGGCGGCGCCGCCGTTCACCGCCGCTTGCGCCGCCTGCGCCGCCTGCGCGGGGCTGGCGGCGGTGTCGAACACGCGCAGCTCGATGCGGCCCGCCCCGGCCTCCGCCGCCGCCAGCCGCGCCGCCGCCTCGATGTCGGCCGCCAGCGCCTGCACGCCCGCCTCGGCGGCGCCGCGCGGCAACAGCAGCGCCACCTGCACCGGCCCGGACGCCGCCACGCCGCGCGATTGCGGCGCGGCGGGCGCGGCGGGAAGCGCGACGCCCGCCGTCGGCTGCGGCGCGCAGGCGGCCAGCGCCAGCCCTGCCGCGATCAGCGCGGCGCGAAAAAAAGGGATGACGGGCGTCGCGGTCCGGCGCATGAGTGATCCTCGCGTAAAACAACAGCCGTTCAGACGATGGCGGCGGCAGGATGCTATGGCCCCCGTTACGACAAGTAAACGCGATCCGCGCGTGACCGGCGAGACGGCGGCGCTGTCGCCCGGTCTTTATCTGGTCGCCACCCCGATCGGCGCGGCGGATGACCTGACCCTGCGCGGCCTCGACATCCTGTCGCGCGCCGACGCCATCGCTGCGGAGGACACCCGCCGCACCCGCCAGTTGCTCGACATCCACGGCGTGGCGCTGAACCACCGCCCGCTGATCCCCTATCACGACCACAACGGCGCGGCGCAGCGCCCCGGCCTGCTGGCGCGGATCGCGGGCGGCGAAGCGGTGGCGCTGGTCTCCGACGCCGGAACGCCGCTGGTGGCCGACCCCGGCTGGCGGTTGGCGCGCGAGGCGATCGACGCCGGGCTGCCGGTGATCGCGGCGCCGGGCGCATCGGCGGTGCTGGCGGCGCTGTCGGTGGCGGGGCTGCCAACCGACCGCTTCCTGTTCGCGGGCTTTGCGCCGACGAAACAGGCCGAGCGCGCGCGGTTTCTGGCTGAGTTCGCCGCCGTCCCCGCGACGCTGGTGTTCTACGAGAGCCCGCACCGTCTGGCCGACACGCTGGTGGCGATGCTGGCGGCTTTCGGCGACCGTCCGGCGGCGGTGTGCCGCGAACTGACCAAGCGCTTCGAGCAGACGCGGCGCGACACGCTGGCGGCGCTGGCGGCGGCCTATGCGGCGGAGGCCGACCCCAAGGGCGAGATCGTGGTGGTGGTCGGCCCGCCCGCCGCGGCGCCCGCCACCGCCGACGACATCGACGCGGCGCTGCGCGCGGCGCTGGAGACGGCTTCGGTCAAGGACGCCGCGCGCGACGTGGCCGAGGCGCTGGGCGCGCCGCGCAAGGCGGTCTATCAGCGCGCGCTGGCGCTGAAACGATGAGCAACCCGCGCCGCGCCTGGGGACGGCGCAACCACAAGCTGGGCCTGATGGCCGAGGACGCCGCCGCGCGCCATTACGAGGGCCTGGGCGGCGCCGTGCTCGCCCGCCGCTGGCGCCCGGCCCGCGCGCAGGCGGATGAGGCGCCGGGCGGCGAGATCGACCTGGTGGCGCGCGTCGGCGGCGTGATCGTGTTCGTCGAGGTCAAGGGCGGGCGCGCGGCGCTGACGCGCGACTGCATCACGCCCGCGCAATGGGCGCGCTTGGAGGCGGCGGCGCTTCGGTATATGGTGCTCGAACAGACGGGCGACGCGCCCGTTCGCTTCGACGCGGCCTTCGTGGGGCCGGACGGCGCGGTGGACGTGGTGGAGAACGCCCGCGTCATCGAGGCATGGTGAAGCACATGAGCAGACCCCTTATCCGGCGCGCCGCGCTCGCGGTCGCCCTACTCGGGCTTGTCAGCGGCTGCGTCGCCGTTCCCGTCGCCGTCGGCGGCGCGGTGGTCGGGGCCGGCGTCGAGCAGGAGCGCTCCACCCGCGACGCGCTCAGCGATCTCGAGGCCGAGACCACCATCAACAACAACCTCGCCAACCACTCGGGCGAGCTGTTCCGCCGCGTGGGCGTGGACGTGATCGAGGGCCGCGTGCTGCTGAGCGGCGCGGTCTCGAAGCGCGAGCACGCGATCAGGGCGCAGGAGCTGGCCTTCGCCGCGCCGGGCGTGCGCGAGGTCATCAACGAGCTGACCATCGACGGCGACCCCGGCGTGCAGCGCTATTCGCAGGATCTCTGGATCACCACGCAGTTGCGCACCCGCATGATCGGCGACCCCAACGTGGCCTCGGTGAACTACAACATCGAGACGCATCGCGGCGTGGTCCACCTGATCGGGCTGGCGCGCTCGGACGCGGAGCTTGAGCGCGTCACCGGCATCGCCGCCTCGATCCCCGGCGTAACGCAGGTGGTCAGCCACGTGCTCTCGATCACCGACCCGCGCCGCCAGCGCGCCTGAACCGGAAAGCCGCCCCCATGTCGCTGCGCGTCGCCATCCAGATGGACCCCATCGCCGCCGTCAACATTGACGGCGACAGCACGTTTCGCATGGCGGAGGAGGCGCAGGCGCGCGGGCATGCGCTGTTCTACTACCACCCGGACGCGCTGGTGTGGCGCGAGGGGCGGGTGCTGGCGACCGGCTGGGATCTGACGGTGCGCCGCCGCAAGGGCGACCACTTCACGCTGGGCGAACAGCGGCAGGTCGATCTCGGCGCGTGGGACGTGGTGCTGCTGCGCCAGGACCCCCCGTTCGACATGGGCTACATCACCACCACGCATATCCTTGAGCGCATCCATCCCAAGACGCTGGTGGTGAACGATCCGTTCTGGGTGCGCAACTGCCCGGAAAAGCTGCTGGTGCTCGACTTCGCCCATCTCGGCCCGCCGACGATGATCGCGCGCGGGCTGGCCGACATCCGCGCGTTCCGCGAGACGCACGGCGACATGATCCTGAAGCCGCTCTACGGCAACGGCGGCGCCGGGGTGTTCCGCCTGCCGCAAGCGGACGCCAACCTCGCCGCGCTGCACGAGCTGTTCATGGGCATCAACCGCGAGCCGCTGATCGCGCAGAAATTCCTGCCCGCCGTGGCCGACGGCGACAAGCGCGTGATATTGATCGACGGCGAACCGATCGGCGCCATCAACCGCGTGCCGCAAAAGGGCGAGACCCGCTCGAACATGCACGTCGGCGGCGTGGCGACGAAGGACGCGCTGACCGCGCGCGACCGCGAGATCTGCACAGCCATCGGCCCGACGCTCAGGGAGCGCGGCCTGATCTTCGTCGGCATCGACGTGATCGGCGGCAACCTCACCGAGATCAACGTCACCTCGCCCACCGGCTTGCAGGAGCTGGAGCGTTTCGACGGCGTCAACGGCGCGGCGGCGATCTGGGACGCGGTGGAGCGGCGGCGGGCCTGATGTCGCTGCAACTGTCGGCGCTGTCGCTGTTTTTGCGGCTGGTCAACAAGCCGGGGCTGGCGCGGGCGAGCGACCTCTCTGCGCTGCGCGCGCGGCTGGAGCGGATCGCGCCGCTGGTGTTCCGCGCGCCGCAGGGCGCCGGGTTCGCCGAGGAGGCTGGGCCGCCGCATCTGCTGTGGGCGCGGGTGGGCGAGACCGCGCCGGGGCGCGCAATCCTGTATCTGCACGGCGGCGGCTTCGTGATGGGCTCGCCGCGCACCCATCGCCATCTGGCGGCGGCGCTGGCGGGGGCGGCGGGCGCGGCGGCGGCGCTGCCGTTCTACCGGCTGGCGCCCGAACATCCCCACCCCGCC
>CAZRFB010000016.1:0-16728 GCA_964599185.1 uncultured Rhodobacterales bacterium
CGATTAAAGTGGTACGTGAGCTGGGTTTAGAACGTCGTGAGACAGTTCGGTCCCTATCTGCCGTGGGTGTAGGAGACTTGAGAGGAGCTGCCCCTAGTACGAGAGGACCGGGGTGGACGCACCACTGGTGGACCAGTTGTCGCGCCAGCGGCACAGCTGGGTAGCTATGTGCGGAAGGGATAACCGCTGAAGGCATCTAAGCGGGAAGCCCCCCTCAAAACCAGGTCTCCCTGAGGGCCGTGGAAGACCACCACGTCGATAGGCCGGAAATGTAAGTGTGGCGACACACTCAGTTGACCGGTACTAATCGCCCGATAGGCTTGATCCGATCCAGAAGTCGGAAGACTTCTCATCAATCAGTGACGCAAAAACTAGGAAAGACACGCGGTTATCTAAGGTCTGGTGGCCACAGCGCGAGCGAAACACCCGATCCCATCCCGAACTCGGCCGTTAAGCGCCGCCGCGCCAATGGTACTGCGTCTCAAGACGTGGGAGAGTAGGTCGCCGCCAGACCTCAGATAACCGCAAATCGCATACCTCTTCATAAAACCCAGAAAAAGCGCCCCAATCAGAAATGAGCGGGGCGCCTTTTTTTGGACTAATACCAGCCCCAGCGCGATGCCCCCAAGGGCTTGACGCCGCGCGCCGCGCCCGCGATGACGGCGCGACACGTCGCAGCGGAGAGACGACCCATGGCCGCGCCAGAGATTGCCCGCTCCGACGCCCTGATCGTCGCGCTGGATGCGCCCGACGCCCTGAGCGGCGAGGCGATGGCCGACAGGCTGGGCGACGCGGTGGGCTTCTACAAGATCGGGCTGGGAATGCTGACCGGCGGCGGGCTGGCGCTGGCCATGGAGCTGAAGGCGCGCGGCAAACGGGTCTTTCTCGACATGAAGCTGTTCGACATCGCCAACACCGTCGAGGCGGCGACGCGCGGGCTGGCGCGCTTCGACCTCGATTTCCTTACCGTGCACGGCGACCCGCATGTGGTGGCGGCGGCGGTGAAGGGGCGCGGCGACGCGGCGACGCGCATTCTGGCGGTCACGGTGCTGACCAGCCTCGATCGCGCCGATCTCGACGCCGGGATGATCGTCGCGGGCGATCCGGCGGTGATCGTGGTGGAGCGCGCGCGCCGCGCCTTCGCCGCCGGCGCCGACGGGGTGATCGCCTCGCCGCGCGAGGCCGCCGCGATCCGCGCGCTGCCGCAAGCGCGCGGCAGGCTGATCGTGACGCCCGGCGTGCGCCCGGCGGGCGCCGCGCCGGGCGACCAGAAACGCGTCGCCACCCCAGCCGAGGCGATCCGCGCCGGGGCGAACCATGTGGTGGTCGGCAGGCCGATCACCGAAGCCGCCGACCCCGCCGCCGCCGCCCGCGCGATCCTCGCCGAGATCGCGGCCGGCTGAGCCGCCCGGCCGACGCGCTGCGGCGCCGTGGCGCGGCTGCTTGCACGGCGCTGCGGCGCACCCGACATCCCCAAGAAAGGGCGCGGCGCACTACCTGTGGCGCGCCTTCAGGAGGTATGCGCCATGCCCACAAACCGCGCCCTGACCGTCGCGCCCGCAAGAATGCCTGTGTCCGCGCCGTCGCAGCGACCGTTCGACGTCGCCCCGGCGCTGACGCCGGAGGAGCCCTACGCCGCCACCGCCTTTGGCGACCTGCTCGACCGCGCCACCGGCGCCGCCATCGCGCGGATGACCGGCGGGCTTTCCCCCGCCACGATCACGCAGGTCTGGGCCGACTGGGCGGCGCATCTGGCGGCCTCGCCCGGCAAGCAGGCGCTGCTGGCGCAAAAGGCCGCGCGCAAGATGATCCGCTTTCAGCGCCATGTGGCGGGCCGCGCCCCATCCGGGTTCACCGACGGCGGCGACGGCGGGCCGTGCATCGACCCGCTGCCGCAGGACAGGCGGTTCGATGGCGAAGCCTGGCGCAAGCCGCCGTTCAACCTGATGTGGCAGAGCTTTCTGCTCACGCAGCAATGGTGGCACAACGCCACCACCGGCGTGCGCGGCGTCTCGAAACAGCACGAGCGCGCGGCGGAGTTCATGGCCCGGCAGGCGCTCGACATGCTGTCGCCGTCGAACTTCCTGCTCACCAACCCCGAACTGCTGGCGCGCACCCGCGCCGAGGGCGGCATGAACCTTGCGCGCGGCTTTCAGCATCTGGTCGAGGACTGGGAGCGGATGATCGGCGACAAGCCGCCCGCAGGCGCGGAGGCGTTCCAGGTGGGGCGCGACCTCGCGCTCAGCCCCGGCAAGGTGGTGCTGCGCAACCGGCTGATCGAGCTGATCCAGTATGCGCCGACCACCGACACGGTGCGCCCCGAGCCGGTGCTGATCACGCCCGCATGGATCATGAAATACTACATCCTCGATCTGGCGCCGGGGGCGTCGCTGATCGAGTATCTCACCGCGCAGGGCTTCACCGTGTTCGCGATCTCGTGGCTGAACCCCGGCCCGGGTGAGCGCGACCTCGGCATGGACGATTACCGCAGGCTGGGGCCGGCGGCCGCGCTCGACGCGATCGGGGCGATCACCGGCGCGACCAAGGTCCACGCCGTCGGCTATTGCCTTGGCGGCACGCTGATGTCGATCACGGCGGCGGCGATGGCGCGCGACGGCGACGACCGGCTGGCCTCGCTGACCTTTCTCGCCGCGCAGAGCGACTTCACCGAAGCCGGCGAACTGATGCTGTTTATCAACGAAAGCCAGGTGGCGTTCCTTGAGGACATGATGTGGAATCAAGGGTTTCTCGACACAAGGCAGATGGCGGGCGCATTCCAGATCCTGCGCTCCAACGATCTGGTGTGGTCGCGGATCCTGCGCGAATACCTGATGGGCGAGCGCGCGCCGATGTCGCCGCTGATGGCGTGGAACGCCGACGCGACGCGGATGCCCTACCGGATGCACTCGGAATATCTGCGCAAGCTGTTTCTCGACAACGAGCTGGCCGCAGGCAAGTTCGCCGTCGAGGGGCGGCCCGTGGCGCTGGCCGACATCCACGCCGACATCTTTGCGGTGGGCACCGAAAGCGACCATGTGGCGCCGTGGAAATCAGCCTACAAGGTGCATCTGCTCACCAGCGCCGACGTGACCTTCCTGCTGACCAGCGGCGGGCACAACGCCGGGATCGTCTCGCCGCCGGGCAAGAAGCGCCGCTTCCGGGTGCGCACGACGCCGCATCACGACTGTCACCTGACGCCCGAGGCGTGGGAGGCGCTGGCCGAGACCGATGAAGGCTCATGGTGGCCGACCTGGGCCGCGTGGCTGGCGGCGCGCTCCGGCGCGCCGGTCGCGCCGCCGCCGATGGGCGGGCAGGGCGGCGACGCCGCCGCGCTGCCCGATGCGCCGGGCGCCTATGTGATGATGCGCTGAGGCGCGGGCGCCGCCCCGTCCATCGCCATCATCTCGACCGCCCGGTCGGCGGCGTCGTTGAACGGCTCGAAGGCCAGCGTCGCGCCCGCCGCCGTCAGCGCCTGCTTCTCGGCGGCGTCGCGCACGGTCACCGCCACCGCGCCGGCATAGCCCGCCGCGCGCAGCGCCTGAAGCAGCGCGCGGCGCGGATCGTCATGCGTGACGCCCCCGACGTGCGCGGGCATCGCGGCCACCACCCAGCGCACGCCCGAAAGCGGCAGATCGGCGACGAATTCCGGGTCGCTCGCGTCGCCATAGGCGACCGAAAAGCCCGCCGCCCGCGCCGTCCGCAGTTCGGCGGGGTTGAAATCGACGACCAGCGTGCGCAGCCCCGCGCGCTTGAGCCGCTCCGCGATCGCCGCGCCGAACCGGCCATGGCCGAACAGCAGCGCGTCGATGGGGCCAAGCCGCGCAGGCGGCGCCGCCTGCGCCTCGCGCGGCGCGCCGCGGCGCTCGAACACGCCGAGCACAGGCTCGAACAGCGCGTAGAGCGCGTGCGAATACGTGATCATGTAGGTCGAGGCGGCGATGGTGATCAGCCCGACCAGCGTCACCAGCCCCAGCGCCTCGGGGCCGACATGGCCGAGGCCGACGCCCATCGCGACGAAGATCAGCGAGAACTCGCTGATCTGCGCCACTGTCAGCCCGGCCAGAAAGCCGGTGCGCTTGCGATAGCCCATCGCCCCCATGATCACGAGCACGATCAGGGGGTTGCCGATCAGCACGAACAGCGAGAACACCACGGCGGCGCCGATGTTGGCGCCGATCAGCGACAGGTCGATATGCGCGCCCAGCGCGATGAAGAAGAACAGCAACAGAAAGTCGCGCAGCGGCGCCAGCCGAGAGGCGATGGTCTCGCGATAGGGCGTCGAGGCCACCGCCACCCCCGCCAGCAGGCCGCCGATCTCCTTGCCCAGCCCGATGCCGTCGGAGATCGCCGCCAGCATCGCGGTCAGGCCGATGGCGAAGGTGATCAAAAGCTCCGGCGCGCGCGCCAGCCGCTCGGTCAGCGGATCGGCGCCGTAGCGCACGAAAACCAGCACAAAGACCAGCAGCGCCGCCGCCGCGCCGACGGTGCGCAGCACCGGCCACAGCCCGCCTTCCTCCGCCGCCGCGCCAAAGCCGATGGTGGACAGCACGACCATCGCCAGCACCACCACCAGATCCTGCACGATCAGGAAACCCAGCGCCACCTGGCCGTGCAGCGAGTCGATCTCGCGCTTGTCCGACAGCAGCTTGACGATGATGATCGTGCTGGAGAACGTCAGCGCCACCGCGACATAGAGGCTGGCGACCCAGCCGAGGCCCAGCGCGAGGCCGATCAGATAGCCGAACACCGAGGTGAACAGCACCTGTCCAAGCCCGGTGATCACCGCGACCGCGCCCAGCGAGCGCACCAGCTTCACATCAAGCTTGGCGCCGACCAGAAACAGCAGCACCGCGACGCCCAGTTCGGCCAGAAGGTCGATCTGGTCCTGTGAGCGCGCCAGCCCCAGCGCGGCGGGTCCGGCCAGCAGGCCGACGCCGATGAAGCTCACGATCAGCGGCTGGCGCAGTTGCAGCCCGACAAAACCCACCCCCGCCGCCAGCACCAGAAGCGCGGCGATCTCGGCGAAGGCCGATTGGGTGACAAGCTCGATCATCGGGCGGTCCGTCCCGCAAGGCGGCGCCGGAGCGATGTTGCGCCGTCGCTCAGTGTGCGGGAGACTGACGCCCGCGACAACCGCGCGAAGGGAGGAACAGCGCCATGAAGCGCCTCTGCGTCGCCACCGACCTTTCGCCGCGCTCCGCCGTCGCGCGCCGCCGCGCCGCGATGATCGCCGGGCCGAAAGCCTGGGCGCTGACGCTGCTGCACGCCATCGACGACGACCAGCCGCCCGGCGTCCTGTCGGCGCACCGCGCGGCGGCCGAGGCGGCGCTGGCGGCGGAGGCGGCGGCGCTGGCGCGGGAGGCGGGCGTCGCGTGCGACGCGCGGGTGATCCTGGGCGACCCGTCGGAGAGCCTCGCGCAGGCGGCGGCGGGCGCCGACATGCTCATCATCGGCCCGCATCGCCGCCGCGCGATCCGCGACTTCTTTATCGGCACCACCGGAGAGCGGCTGATCCGCGCCGCCGCGACGCCGGTGCTGAGCGTCCACGCCCCGCCGCAGGCGCCCTATCGCAAGCTGTTGCTGGCGGTGGACGGCTCACCCGCTTCGGCGGCTGCGCTGGCGGCGGTGCGCGCGCTGGCGCTGACGCCGGCGCAGGACGTGACCGCGCTGATGGTGGCGGACGCGCCGGAGGTGTCGCTGCTGCGGCGCGGCGGCGCGACGGCGGCCGAGCGCGACGCCGTGATCCGGGCGGCGGAACGCGCGGCGGCGCTGCGCCTTGCGGCCTTCCTGCCGCACGGCGGTTTTCCCTGCGCGCGCGAGACGGCGTTTGCGTCGGACCAGACCGTCGCCCAGACGATCTGCGACGCGGCGGAGCGGCTGGAGTGCGATCTCATCGTGATGGGGACCAGGGGCCTGCGCGGCGCGCCCGCGCGCTTTATCGGCGGCGTCGCCGAGCAGGTGCTGAGCCGCGCGCGCATCGACGTGCTGGCGGCGCCGCCCGCGTCCTGACCGCCGCCGCGCAAGGATCGCCGCCGCCGCCACGCGCCCGCTTGCGGCGGGCGGCCCTGAGCGGCCATTGTGCTGTCCATGAGCATCGTTGTCCTGACCTCGATCATCGCCGGGCTGTTCGTCGTAATCGGCGTCAGCGAGCCGCTTGCGGCGCGACTGCGGCTGCCGTTCAGCGTGATCCTGGCCAGCGTCGGCGTGCTGATCGGCGCGGGCGCGGCGTTCTTTCTGCAGACCGACATCACCGACGCGCTGAACCCGGTGGCCGAGGCGATCATGGCGCTGCCGATCCGCGCCAATGTGTTCCTTTATGTGTTTCTGCCGACGCTGATCTTTCAGGCCACCATCGGCATGAACCTGCGCCGGATGCTGGACGACGCCGCGCCGATCCTGATGCTGGCCATCGTCGCGGTGGTGGTGGCGACGGTGATGGTCGGCTTCGCGCTGTCGTGGGTCAGCGCGCTGCCGCTGGCGGCGTGTCTGCTGGTGGGGGCGATCGTCTCGACCACCGACCCGTCGGCGGTGGTCAGCATCTTCCGCAACATCGCCGCGCCAAAGCGGCTGTCGCGCATCATCGAGGGCGAGAGCCTGCTGAACGACGCCGCCGCCATCGCGCTGTTCGGGGTGTTTCTCGGCTATGTGACGCTGAACGCGCCCGACCCGGTGCTGGGCGACGCGCTGGCGAACTTTCCGCTGCTGATGGCGGGCGGCGCCGCGACCGGGTGGATTCTGGCGCGGCTGGGCATCGGGCTGATGGGGATGTTCGCGCGGCATGAGCTGGCGCAGGTGTCGCTGTCGATCGCGCTGCCTTACGTCGCCTATATCGTCGCCGAACAGCTTGTCGGCGCCTCTGGCGTGATCGCCGTGGTGGCGGCGGGGATTGTGGTGAACCTGATCGGGCCGGGGCGGCTGGCGCCGCAGGCGTGGGACCGGCTGCGCGAGGCGTGGGACATGCTGGCGCACTGGGCCGGGGCGCTGATCTTCGTGCTGGCGGCGCTGCTGATCCCGCGCCTGCTCGACGCGTTGCGCCTCAGCGATCTGGGCCTGATCGCGGTGGTCACCGGCGCGGCGCTGCTGGCGCGGATGGTGATCCTGTTCGGGCTGCTGCCCGCGCTGACGCTGATGCGGCTGTCGCCCAGGGTGGACGCGCCCTATCGCCTCGCGATCCTGTGGGGGGGCTTGCGCGGCGCGGTGACGCTGGCGCTGGCGCTGGCGGTGACCGAGAACGCCTTCATCGCGCCGGAGGTGAAGCGGCTGGTCGGCATTCTGGCGACCGGCTTCACCCTGTTCACCCTGATCGTGCAGGGCGTCACGCTGCGCTGGGTGATCGCGCGGCTGGGGCTGGACCGGCTGTCGCCGCTGGACGCCGCGCTGTCGGATCAGGTGATCGCCGTGGCGCTGCAACGGGTGCGCGAGGACGTGGCGGAGGCGACGACGACCTACGACCTGAGCCGCGACATCGTGCGCGCCGAGGCCAAGGCGTTCGGCGAGCGGCTGGAGGGCGCGGTGCAGAAGGCGGAGGAAGGCTCCGACATTCTCGACCGCGACCGGGTGACGCTGGGCGTCATCGCGCTGGCCGGGGCGGAGCGCGACCTGCTGCTGGCGCGCACCAGCGATCAGGGCCTCTCGACGCGGCTTGCCGAGCGGATCATCGCCGAGGCCGACCGCCTGATCGAGGGCGCGCGCGCCGAGGGGCGCGTCGGCTATCTGCGGGCCGGGCGGCGGGCGCTGGCCTATGGCTCGGATTTCCGCTTCGCGGTGTGGCTGCACAACCGGCTGCGGCTGTCGGGGCCGCTGGCGCAGCGCACCGCCGACCGCTTCGAAATCCTGCTGACCCAGCGTTTCGCGCTGCGCGACATGCACGGCTTCATCGACCGCCGCATCCGCCGCATCCACGGCCGCCGCGTCGCCGATCTGCTGCACGAGCTGCTGGAGCGGCGCGAGGCGGAAGTGGCGGAGGCGCTGGAGGGGCTGCGGCTGCAATACCCCGGCTATGTCGAGGCGCTGGAGCGCCGCCTGATCCGCCGCGACGCGCTGATGTTCGAGGAGCGCGAATACGCCGCGCTGCGCGCCGACGGGCTGATCGGGCCGGAGCTGCACGCGACGCTGCTGGTGCAGATCGAGGCGGCGCGCGCGCGGCTGAACCGCCGCCCCAGCCTGGATGTCGCGCTGCGCAAGGCCGAACTGATGCGGCAGTTCCCGGTGTTCGCCGATCTTGACGAGGCGGCGCGGCGGCGGCTGGCGCGCGCGCTGGTCACCGCCTACGCCGCGCCGGGCGAGACGCTGCTGCGGCGCGACGCGGCGGCGCGGCGGGTAACCTTCATCGCCTCGGGCGCGGTGGAGATCGAGACTGCGGGGCAAAAACACCGGCTGGGCCGGGGCGAGATGTTCGGCCAGCTCGCCATCCTCGCCAAGGGGCGGCGCCGCTCACAGGTGCGCGCCATCACCCATTGCACCCTGCTCAGCCTCGATGAAGCCCGCTTCCTGCGTCTGCTGCGCCGCAGCAAGAAACTGCGCGAAGCGGTGGAGCAAAGCGCGGCGCGGCGCGGGGTGCGCCTGACGCCAGCCGAGACGCCGCCAGCCGAGACGCCGCCGCCGCCGCAGGCCCCCGCCTGAGGCGGCGCTGGCGAAAGGGCCGGTTGTCGGCCACAATGGCCGCCTGACGCCGTTCCGACCGCCGCAGGGCGCGCCAGAAGGGAGTCGCGCGCGACGATGCGCCCAGCGAGAGAGGCTTTCGATGCAGATACGCCACAACCGCTTCAAGCGCGCCCTTGCGGCGGGCGAACGCCAGACCGGGCTGTGGATGGCGCTGTGCAGTCCGACCGCGGCGGAGCTGATCGGCGGCTCCGGCTATGATTGGCTGGTGCTCGACACTGAGCACGCGCCCAACGAACTGCCCGACATCATCGCGCAGTTGCGCGCGCTGGAGGGTGCGCCCGCCGAGCCTGTCGTGCGCCCGGCGTGGAACGACACCGTGCTGATCAAGCGGTTTCTCGACGCGGGCGCGCAGACGCTGCTGGTGCCGTTCGTGCAGAACGCCGACGAGGCCCGCCACGCGGCGCGCGCGATGCGCTATCCCCCCGACGGCGTGCGCGGCGTGGCCGTGGCGCCGCGCGCCAACCGCTATGGGCGCGTCAGGGATTATGTCGCGCGGGTGAACGACGAGCTTTGCCTGCTGGTTCAGGTCGAGACCCGCGCCGCGCTGGACCAGATCGCCGCCATCGCGGCGGTGGACGGCGTGGACGGGATCTTCGTCGGCCCCTCCGATCTCGCCGCCGACTTCGGCCATCTCGGCGACCCCGGCCACCCGGAGGTTCAGGCGGCGATCGAGGCGGCGGGGCGGGCCTGCGCCGCCGCGGGCAAGCCCGCAGGCATCCTCGCCCCGGCCGAAGCCGACGCCCGGCGCTATATCGCCTGGGGCTATCGCTTCGTCGCGGTCGGCTCCGACCTCGGCCTGCTGCGCGGCGCGGCGGATGCGCTGGCGGCGCGCTTCAAGGCGTAAGGCCCCTGCGGCCCGGCGGCGCTTTCCCCCGCCGCGCGCGCGGCGCATGATGCCGCCTGAGGGCTGCGAGATTGGGGGCCGCGTCATGACCAAGGTCACGCTGAAATTCTGCGGCGGCGCAGGCACGGTCACCGGGTCGTGCTTCCTGCTGACGGCGGGCGGGCGCCGCGCGCTGATCGACTGCGGCATGTTCCAGGGGACCAAGACGCTGAAGGCGCTGAACTACGCCGATTTTCCCTTCGACCCCGCCGCCATCGACGCGCTGTTGCTGACCCATGCCCATATCGACCACGCCGGGCTGACGCCGAAGCTGATCCGGCAGGGCTTCACCGGGCCGATCTACGCCACCGAAGGCACGCGGGCGCTGCTGTCGTTCATGCTGCCCGACAGCGGCTATATCCAGGAGCAGGAGGTCGAGCGCCTCAACCGCCGCAACCGCCAGCGCGGCGCCGCGGCGCTGACGCCGATCTACACCCGCGCCGACGGCGCCGCCGCGATGGCGCAGTGCCGCACCGTGGACTACGAGCGATGGACGCCCGTCGCCCCCGGCCTGCGGGCGCGCTGGTGGAACGCCGGGCACATCCTCGGCTCCGCGTCCATCGAGATCGAGGTCGAGACCGGCGACGCAGCCCCGCTGCGGCTGCTGTTCTCGGGCGACATCGGCCCGGACAACAAGCTGTTCCACCCCGCGCCCGACGCGCCAAGCGATGTGGATTATCTGTTGTGCGAGAGCACCTATGGCGGCCGCGCGCGCGAGGCGATCACGCCGGACGAGCGGCGCGCGCGCTTTGGGCGCGAAGTGCGCGCGGCGCTGGCGGACGACGGCGTGCTGCTGATCCCCGCCTTCGCGGTCGAGCGCACGCAGGAGCTGCTGGCCGACCTGATCGCGCTGATGAACGCCGGGGACATCCCGCAGGCGCAGGTGTTTCTCGACTCGCCGCTCGCCATCCGCGCGACCGAGGTGTTCGCCGAGCACGCGCGCGCGCTTGAGGACACCGGCGCCAGCCGCCGCGCCTTCGACCATCCCCGGCTGCGCTTCACCGAGACGGTGGAGGAGAGCAAGGCCATCGAGCGGGTGCGCTCGGGCGCGATCATCATCGCCGCCAGCGGCATGTGCGACGCGGGCCGGGTGCGCCACCACCTCAAGCGGCTGCTCAGCCAGCCGAAAGCCACCGTGCTGCTGGTGGGTTATCAGGCGCAGGGCACGCTCGGCGCGCTGCTGGCCGAGGGGCGCCGCGCGGTGCGGATCATGGGCGAGGACATCGCCGTGCGCGCCCGCATCCGCCAGATCGACCTCTATTCCGGCCACGCCGACGGCGACCAGCTTGTGGCCTGGGCGCGCGCCCGCCTGCCGGTAAGGCGCGGGCTGTTCCTGACCCATGGCGAGAGCGCGGCGCTGGAGGCCTTCGCCGCCGCGCTCGCCGGGGCGGGCGTGGCGAAGGATCTCATCCACATCCCGGCGCTCGATGAAACCGTGGACCTGCTGGGCGGCGGGCGCCGCGCCGCGCACGCGCCGCGCCTGCCGCCCGAGGCGGTGGGGCGGCTCGACTGGCACAACGATCTGGCGCAGTTCTCGCTGGACCTGCGCGCCGCGCTCGACGCCGCGCCCGACGCCGCCGCGCGCGAGGCGCTGCTGGCGCGGTTGCGCGGCGCGCTGGAGGGCTGAGCCGCGCGTCACTCCCCCGCCTGGCGCAGCGGCGCCGGGTGCGGGGGCGCCGGCGGCGCTGACGGCTGGCCTGCGGGCTGCGCGGGGGCGCCCAGACAGGCCCGCACCGCGTCGCGGTCGAGCGTCTCCTCCGCCTCCAGCCGCGCGACCAGCGCCTCGAGCGCGTCGCGGCGCTTCTCCAGCGCGGCGCGCGCCCGCGCTTCCGCCGCCGCCAGCTCCGCCGCCACCGCCGCGTCCACCTTCGCCGCCGTTTCGTCGGCGAAAGCGCGCATCCTGGCCATCTCGCGGCCCAGGAACGGGTGCTCGTCGCTCTCGGCCAGGTCGATCGGGCCGATGGCGGGCGACATGCCCCAGCGCGCGACCATGTTGCGCGCCGCAGCGGTGGCGCGGCGGATGTCGTCCTCGGCGCCGGAGCTGACGTCGCCCAGCAGCAGCGCCTCCGCCGTGCGCCCGCCCAGCATCACCGCAAGCTGCGCGCGCAGATAGGGCTCGGGCAGGGTGTGGCGCTCATTCTCCGGCAGGAAATGCGTGCCGCCAAGGCTGCGCCCGCGCGGGATGATCGTAACCTTGAACACCGGATCGGCCTGCGGCGTGAACCACGCGACCGCCGCATGGCCGGCCTCATGCACCGCAAGGCGGTGGCGCTCCTCGGGCTGGATCGCCAGCGTGCGCGCGGCGCCCATCATCACCTTGTCGCGCGCGGCGTCCAGATGCGCCGCCGTCACCTGTTTCGCCCCCGCGCGCACCGCAAGGATCGCGGCCTCGTTCACCAGGTTCTTGAGATCGGCGCCGGAGAACCCCGGCGTGCCCGCCGCCACGTCGTCGAGCCGCACGTCCGCCGCCAGCGGCGCCTTCTTGACATGCACCGCCAGAATCGCGCGCCGCGCCGCGCGGTCGGGCAGGTTCAGCGTCACGTGGCGGTCGAAGCGGCCGGGGCGCAGCAGCGCGGGGTCCAGCACGTCGGGACGGTTGGTCGCGGCCAGCACCACCACCGCGGCGCGGGCGTCGAAGCCGTCCAGCTCTGCGAGGATCTGGTTCAGCGTCTGCTCGCGCTCGTCGCTCCCGCCGCCCATCCCGGCGCCGCGCACCCGGCCGACGCTGTCCAGCTCGTCGATGAACACGATCGCGGGCGCCCGCTTGCGCGCCTCCTCGAACATGGCGCGCACCCGAGAGGCGCCGACGCCGACATAGAGCTCGATGAACTCGGAGGCGGAGGTGGAGAAGAACGGCGCGTCCGCCTCGCCCGCCAGCGCGCGCGCCAGCAGCGTCTTGCCGGTGCCCGGCGGCCCCATCAGCAGCACGCCGCGCGGCGCTTCGGCGCCCAGCTTCGCGAAGCGTTCCGGGTCGCGCAGGAAATCGACCAGCTCGGCCACCTCGCGCTTGGCGTCCTCCTGCCCCGCCACGTCGGCGAAGGTCACCTTCGCGGCGCGCTTGCGCCTGCGCCGCGCGAAACCGCCCAGAAAATCGCCCGCGCCGCCGGGAAGCTGTCCCTGCATCCCGACCATACGGCGCATGAAATACAGATAGACCCCCAGAAACAGCAGCCAGGGCAGCAGCGCCACCAGCCAGCCCGCGCCCTGCGGCTCGGGCTTGTTCTCGATCTCCGCCCCCGCGTCCTCCAGCAGCGGCAGCAGCGCCGGGTCGCCCAGCCGGGGCGCGACGCTTTCGACCGGCTGGGCGGCGGCGTCCCGCCGAAAGCCGCGCAGCGCCGCGCCGTCGATCTCGACGCGGGCGAATTCCCCGTCGCGCGCCAGCGTCTTGAACGCGGAATAGCTGACCTGTTCGGACGGCGGCGCGCGATCGGCGAGCAGCGTCGAGAACGCCATCACCGCGACGAGAACCACCGCCATCCGCAGCGCCCAGGCGCCGGGACCGTCGCCGTTGGGCGTCCATGCGCCCCGTTCGTCGCGCGGCCTGTCGTCGCGAGGCCTGTCGTCGCGCGGCCTGTCGCCGTTCGACCCGTCGCTCATCACGCGCTCTCCCAACCGTGGCCGCGCTAAATCCTACACGCAAAGCGCCGCTGCGCCGAGTGCGCCTTGCGCCGCGCCCGCCGTCGTGCTGCGATGCCGTCCCGTCTTTCCCGCCGAAGGAGGCCGTGGTGAGCGCCATCACCCACGACCAGACGCTGATCCTCGCCATCCTCGCCGCGATGATCGCGATGTTTCTCTGGGGGCGCTGGCGGCATGACATGGTGGCGCTGGGCGCGTTGCTGGCCTCGGTCGCTTTGGGGCTGGTGGACCCCGGCGCCGCGTTCGCAGGCTTTGGCCATCCGGCGGTGATCACGGTCGCCTGCGTGCTGGTGCTGAGCCGGGGATTGCAGACCTCCGGCGCGGTGGACGTGCTGGCGCGCCGCCTTTTGCCCGCCGAGGCCGGGACCACGACCAGCCTTGCCGCGCTGGTGGGGCTGGGCGCGCTGATGTCGGGGTTCATGAACAACGTCGGCGCGCTGGCGCTCCTGATGCCGGTGGGGGTGCAGATGGCGACGCGGCTCGGCCTGCCGCCGGGGCGGGTGCTGATGCCGCTGTCGTTCGGCACGATTCTCGGCGGCATGACCACGCTGATCGGCACGCCGCCCAACCTGATCGTCTCGGGCTTTCGCCAGGGGATGGGCGGCGAGGGTTTCGGGATGTTCGCCTATGCGCCCGTGGGGGCGAGCGTGGCGGCGGCGGGCGTCACGCTGGTGGCGCTGGCGGGCTGGCGTCTGGTTCCCGCGCGGCGCGAGGCGGGCGAGGCGCGCTTCGACACCGGCGCCTACCTCACCGAGGCGCGCGTGCCGGACAAGGCGCGGGCGGCGGGGATGAGCCTGCGCGAGATCGAGGAAGCGTTGCGCGACGCCGACGCGCAGGTGACGGGCCTCGTGCGCAACGAGGTGCGCCTGACCGCGCCGCATGGCGGGCGCCGGGTGGCGGCGGGCGACGTCCTGGTGATCGAGGCGGAGGCCGAGGCGCTGACCGAGGTGCTCTCCACCCTGGGCCTGACGCTGGAGGCGACCGCCCAAAAGGCCGACGCGGAAGACGACGACAAGGCCGACGACAAGGCGAAGGAAAAATCCGGCGACAAGGCTGCGGACGCCGACGCGCCGGCGCTGCGCGAATTCGTGGTGCGCCCGGAATCGGCCATCGTCGGCCGCTCGGCGACCAATCTGCGCCTGCGCACCCGCTATGGGCTGAACCTGCTCGCCGTCTCGCGCGAGGGCGCACAGTCACGCGCGCGGCTGCGCACGCTCAGGTTCAGACCCGGCGATCTGTTGCTGATGCAGGGGCCGCCCGAGGCGCTGGCGGGCTTCGCCGCCGATACCGGCTGCGTGCCGCTGGCCGGGCGCGACCTGCGCCTGTTCGACCGGCGTCAGGCGCTGATCGCCACGCTGATCATGGCGGCGGCGGTCGGCGTCGCGGCGCTGGGGCTGGCCCCGGCGGCGATCGCCTTCGCGGGCGGCGTTCTGGCGTCGATGGCGCTGGGAACCGTGCCGCCGCGCGCGGTCTATGACGCCATCGACTGGCCGGTGATCGTGCTGCTCGCCGCGCTGTTGCCGGTGGCCGGCGCGATGGAGGCGACCGGCGCGGCGGGCCTGTTGGCGGATGTGCTGCTGGAAACCGTTGCGGGCGGCGACGCGGTCGCGGCGCTGGTGGTGATCATGGTGGTGACGATGTTTCTGTCCGACGTGATGAACAACGCCGCCACGGCGGCGGTGATGTGCCCCATCGCCATCGGCGCCGCGCAGGCGCTCGACGTGAACGCCGACACGCTGCTGATGGCGGTGGCGGTCGGCGCCTCCTGCGCGTTCCTCACCCCCATCGGCCACCAGAACAACACGCTGATCCTGGGGCCGGGCGGCTTTCGCTTCGGTGACTACTGGCGGCTGGGCCTGCCGCTCGAGGCGCTGATCGTCGCGCTGGCCACGCCGCTGTTGCTGATCTTCTGGCCGTTGTGACGGTCAATGGCGCAGGCGGCCGCCGCGCTCACGCCGCCGCGTCGCCCAGCCGCGACACCATCCGATAGCGCGCGTCGGGGTGCGAGAGGCGCACACAGGTCACCGGGGCCGCGCCCAGCCATGTGCGCTGAGCTTCTGCATGGCGCTGATCTTCGTGCTGGGGTTCTTTCTGGATTTCGTCGAGATCACCACCGGGCACATCTATGCGGGCGTGGCGCCGTTCATCGGCTTGCAGATCGTCGGCATGGCGCTGCCGGGGCTGGCGCCGGCGGTCTCGACGTGGCTGCCCGGCGTGCTCTACTGAAGGGGCGCGCATGACGCCGGAGACCCCGCGATGACCGACCGCCTGACCATCCGCCGCCCCGACGACTGGCACCTGCACCTGCGCGACGGGGCGATGCTGGCGGCGGTGACGCCCGCCTCCGCCGCGCATTTCGGCCGCGCGCTGGTGATGCCGAACCTCGTGCCGCCCGTGGCGCGCGGCGCCGACGCGGAACGCTATCGCGGGCGGATCATGGCGGCGATCCCGCCCGGCGCCGACTTCACCCCGCTGATGACGCTCTACCTCACCGAGACCACAGACCCGGCGGACGTGGCGGCGGCGGCGGCCTCGGGGCTGGTGCGCGCGGTCAAGCTGTATCCGGCGGGCGCCACCACCAACTCGGCCTCCGGCGTGCGCGATTTCGACAAGGTGCGCGGCGTGCTGGAGACGATGGCCGACATCGGCCTGCCGCTGTGCGTGCATGGCGAGGTGACCGACCCGGCGGTGGACATCTTCGACCGCGAGGCGGTGTTCATCGACCGCGTGCTCGACCCGCTGCGCCGCGCGACGCCGGGCCTGCGGGTGGTGATGGAGCACGTCACCACCGCCGAGGGGATCGCCTATGTGCGTTCGGGCGGCGAGGGGCTGGCGGCGACGCTGACCGTCCATCACCTGATCCTGAACCGCAACCATCTGCTCGCGGGCGGGATCAGGCCGCATTACTATTGCCTGCCGGTGCTCAAGCGCGAGACGCACCGCCGCGCGCTGCTGGCGGCGGCGACCTCGGGCGACGCGCGGTTTTTCCTGGGCGCCGACAGCGCGCCGCATACCGACGCCGCCAAGGAGACCGCCTGCGGCTGCGCGGGCTGCTTCACCGCGCCGGTCGCCATGGGCCTGCTGGCGCATGTGTTCGAGCAGGAGGGCGCGCTCGCGCGGCTGGAGGGTTTCGCGTCGCTGCATGGCGCCGCGTTCTATGGTCTGGCGCCCAACGCCGGGACGCTGACGCTGGAGAAGCAGGCGGAACCGGCGCCGTATCCGGCGCAGATCGAGACCGGCGCCGGGCCGGTGACGGTGTTCGACCCCGGTTTCGCCACCTTCTGGCGCGTGGTCTGACGCGCCGTCTTGGCGCGGCGCGCGTTCTCGCCTATCGCAGCGCCACGCACCAACAGCAGGAGCCGCCGATGTTCTCGCCAGCCTTTCCCGACCGCGCGCTGATGGCGCGGATCACCGCGAAGATGCTGCTGGAGATCGAGGCGGTGCATTTTCGCGCCGACCAGCCCTACACGTTCACCTCCGGGCTGGCGTCGCCGGTCTATATCGACTGCCGAAAGCTGATCTCCTACCCGCGCATCCGCGCGACG
>CAZRFB010000017.1:0-10704 GCA_964599185.1 uncultured Rhodobacterales bacterium
CGTGTCAGCGCCGCCTGATCGGTGCGCGCCACGGGCCGCAACTCCACCACGCCGAACAGGCCGGCCATCTTCAGGCTCCAAACAAGCGTCTCACCACCTACGAAAACGCAGGATCGGTGGAAATGACGAAATTTTCGTCATCGCCACAATCACATAATTCACATGTGCATAACGCTAAAAACTTAAAACATCAGCAGCTGTTAACGATTAAATATTAAAAAAAAATGAAAGGCCCAACATAACGCTTTTATTTAATGATATTTACAAAGTTACTTCATAGTTTCTATAAAAAAACTTGCACAATTAATGAATAGATTTCCAAATATATGACCATAAATATGACATATTTACCTTGATTGATTCAAATCACGGCAAGATCCACATTAGGTGTTGAAACGATTTTTTAATTTTCATATAGCATACCGTCATGTGATGTGAACGCGCCATGAGTTTGGCGGTGTTCTGTACGTTGAGTTGTAGAATACAACTTTATCGTGTGTTCAGTGGGCTGCCGCATGTAGCCCATAAATACCGTAAGACTGAATAGCTTCGGTTTTACCGGAATATTCCTCGAATGGTTGCGTTTAAAATCTGCCCATCGCCAAGCAATGGCTGGGTGGCGTGCAAATCGACTGGCTTGGAGTGAACCATGATCAATACGCACTACGGAATCCTAGAGACCGAGACGTTCTCACTCGATCAAAACTTTGTATTCAAGGCCAGTACCAGCGTTTCCGGCACTGGCTATGTACAAGCGGCTGGCGATGGCCTTGCATCCATGTCGACAACGGTCACCGGCACACCGGGCTTGTATGATCTTGTCGTTTATTACTGGGACGAGAACGACGGCAAGGCGTCGTCAACGGTCAAGATCGATGGCGCCACGGTCGACAGCTGGGTGTGGAGCAAGAACCTCGGGTCGCCCGACGCCGGCGCCGCCACCTACACCACCAGAGTGATCCGCGACGTGACGCTGGATGAGGCGGCGACAATCACCGTCGAGGGGCGTCGCGACGGCCGCGAGCCGCTGCGCATCGACAAGATCATGCTCCAGCCTGCCGAAAGCCGCGATCTCAATCCCGGGCTGAAAGCGTTCGACGGCGCTGAGGGATTCGGCACCGATACGCCTGGCGGGCGTGGCGGCTGGATCGTCAAGGTGACCAACCTCGACGACAGCGGCGTCGGTTCTCTGCGCTGGGCGCTGCAAGAATTGGATGTGCCCCGCATCGTGGTGTTCGAGGTCGGCGGGCTGATCACGCTCAAGAGCGAGATCTTTGTGAAGGGCGACGTCACCGTTGCTGGCCAGACCGCGCCGGGAGACGGTGTCACCATCCGCGGCGCCAAGCTGCAGGTGGTTGACGACAACGTCATTATTCGCGGCCTCAAGATCCGTCCTGGCGACGGGCCGGGGCAAGAGTTTCAGTTTCGCGACGCGATCTCGATCGGCACGGCGGGCAAGCTCGTGAAGGATGTGGTGATCGACAGCAACTCGTTCAGCTGGGCGACGGATGAAACCGTCACCGTCTGGAACGGCGCCAGCAACGTGACGGTGTCGAACAACATCATCGCCGAGGCGCTGGACTTAACGAGCACGCAGTTCACTGAACCCAGCTTCGGCATGTTGATCGGCGACCGCGCCCATCATGTCAGCGTGGTGGGCAACCTGTTCGCCAGCAACGAGTTTCGCAATCCAACCATCTCGAGTGGCTACGCTTTCGAGATGGTGAACAACCTCGTTTATAACTATGCGCAGCACGGGTTGTCGGTGAACACCTCGAAGGGCGACGCCATCACGGTGCACGCCATTGGCAACGTCTTCGACAAGGGCGCGACGACCGGCATTCAGAAGGCCGTGCGCATCAACGGCGCCGGTGATGGCACCAAGGTCTATCTTCGTGACAATCTCAGCCCTGACAGAATATATGATACCGAACCCGATCGTCTGGTTGCGGCAGGATCGCTCCGCGACACCATCGTGGATAAACCGATCTTTGCCTCCGATGTCACCGCGATGGCGGCGCGCGATGTGCGCGCTCATGTTCTGGATACGGTCGGCGCGCGCGCGCAGGGTCTCGATAGCGTGGACAGCCGCATCCTCGGCTATGTCGCCGACGGCGGCGGCGGGCTCATCCAGTCACAATCGCAGGTGGGCGGTTACAACACAAAGACCACCTTCAGCACGCTGGCCGACACTGACGGCGACGGCATTCCAGACTACTACGAATCCCTGCTCGGCAGCGACCGTGACGTCTTCGACCCGCATGGCGATGTCAACGGCGACGGCTACAGCAATATCGAGAACTACATCAATGGTTTGATCTCCGGCGTTTTCACGGGGCCAGAAGGCGCTCCGGCGCCGCTGTTCATCGAGGCTGAGAGCTTGAAGCTGGTGCGCGGCTTCGTGCGGGAGACCAACAGCAACGCGTCCGGCGGCGCGGTGATCAAGGGCGGTTTCGCGGCGAACGCGCAGGCCGACGCGACCTTCACGAACAGCGCCGGGCGATACGACATCACGGTGGGTTACGCCGATGAGAACGACGGCGCCTCGCGTCTCGCGGTGGTGATCGACGGCGTGAAGATCGACGAATGGATCTGGAACGCAAAGCTGGGATCGTCGCTCGCGGCGCCCGGCGCCTTCACCGAGCATGTGATCGGGAACGTGGCGCTGACACCAGGGCAGACCATATCGCTGATCGGTCAGGGCGACGGGGGTGAACCGCTGCGCGTCGATTCTATTCAGTTCACGCCCGTCGAGAGCATTCAAGCCAGGTCTCCGGCGGGTGGTGTCGAAAGCGTTACGCCACCGACCCCGGTGCGCATCGAGGCGGAGACGATGACGCTGCTGTCGGGTTTTGCGCAGGTCAATCTCGCAATGCTGTCGGGTGGGAGCATGATCCAGGCGAAGCCGTCCAGCCAGACTGCGCGGGCGCAGACGGTCATCGACGCGCCGGCAGGCGCCTACAACGTCGCGATCCGGCACTCCGATGAGAGCGACGGCGTGGCATGGATGGAAGTGCTGCTGAACGGCGCGCGCATCGACGCCTGGTCGTTCAACAAGACATCGGGCGGCCCATTGATGACGGACGCCAGCCTGATCGACCGAGTCATCCCGAATATCGTGCTGAATGCGGGCGATGTGCTGGAATTGGCTGGCAATGGTGTTGTGAACGAACCGCTGCGGATTGATTATATCGACCTGACGCCGGTGGACGGCTGGGCCTGACAGGCGCCGCGCGACCGGTTCTCGCAGCAGGGGGCTTACAGGTGCGCGACAGAGCGATATCGGATCAGGGCGGGCGCCTTCGGGCGCTTGCCGCGCTGGGGGTGGCGGCGCTTGTCGCGGTGGCGATGGGATGGGGCGTCGGCGGCGGCGGCGTACCGATGATCGCGGTTCTCGGAGTGATCGCAGTGATCGGCGCCGCCGTTTTGGCGCAAACGCCGCTTCTTGGCGTGATCGGGATCACGGTGGCGATCTTCGCTAACCTCGCCGACGTGCTGATCGTCTATTTCGGCTTTCCCTCAATCAACAAGCTGTTGGCGCCGGGGTTGCTGTTTTTGCTGAGTTATCGCTACCTGATCAATGGTGACCAACCACTGGTGGACGGGACGTTTCTTGCGATGACGGTCACGCTGCTGACGGTCTATCTTGTGAGCGCGACCTACGCGTTCAGCCACACCGTCGCGATGGAGGAATTGAACGAGGCGCTGCGCAACATGATCATCGTGGTGCTGGCGCTGGCTTGCTTTCGCATTCGCGGCGCGTTCGACGCCTTCGTTGCGACGCTGGTGACGATCGGGTTCGTGGTCGGCGCCGTCGGGCTCCTCAAGCATACCATCGGCGAGCCCGACAGCCATTACTGGGGCCTCGCCCGCGCAGCAAATGACGGGCCAAGGCTCAGCGGATTCATGGCCGATCCCAATGATTTTGGCGCAATTCTGGTGGCGTTGCTGCCCTTTGCGCTGAACCGCGCGCTTTGGTCCGAGCGCGCGGCGGCGCGGCTCTACGCGCTGTGCGCGGCGGCGCTGATCTGCATCGCCATCATCCTGACGCAGTCGCGCGGCGCGCTGCTGGCGGGCTTGGCGGGTGTGATGATCTACAGCATCGCGATGGACCGGCGCACCATCATCCGCCTTGCGCTATGCGGCGCAGTGGTGGGGTTCGCCGCGACGGTCGTGTTGTCGGACCAGATCGCCGCGCGGTTCTCGACAATCCTCGACATGGCCGCGACGGGTGTGGCTATGGACCGCGCCGTGGAGGGACGCCTTGGCAGCTGGGCGGTGGCGATCCGGCTTTTTCTCGACAATCCTCTGCAGGGCGTCGGCGCCGGCAATTTCAGCGTGAAGTATCAAGACACCGCCAATGATCTGGGCGTCATCTTCCGCAGCAGGGATCGCTCGCCGCACAGCCTTTATCTTGAGGTGCTCTCCGAGTTCGGCGCCATCGGCCTTGCGCTGCTGCTCGGCGCCGTCGCCGTCGCCATACGCCGTGTGATACGCGCCGCCAGCCAGATGCAGGCTCAAGGAGACATGCGGTTGCGCGCCAGCTGCATCGCGGTCGGCGCGGCGCTGACCGCCCATCTTCTCGCACAGGGTTTTCTGCAGGGGCCCGCCAAACGACAGCTGTGGCTGTTGCTGGGCGTCGCCGTGGCGCTGCCCGCGATCATGGCGCTCGAACGCGACCGGCGGGCGCGCGCCGCAGTCCCGGATCAGGCGCATCCGGCGACGTGACTGTGGCGCGGCTGACGCCGATGGGAGAGGCCGCCGCAGTCAGCCCTGTAGCCGGCTGAGCTGCGCCCCAGCCTGCGCCAGCACCGCCGCCACCAGCGCTGCGGCGCGCGGGCCGTCGGCGGCCTCGGCGTAGGCGCGCAGTTCCGGCGCGTTGCCCGAGGGGCGCAGATGCACGATCTCGTCGCCGACAAGGCTGATGCGGAGCCCGTCCGTGACATCGACGGCCGCTGCAGCCGACAGGCCCGCCGCTGCGAGGAACGCCGCGCGCTGGGCCGCGTCGGTGGTCAGAGCGGCGACCAGCGCGGCGCTGCGCGCGGTTGGCGCATCCGGCAGCCGGTCGCTGGCTGTCACGCGCAGCGGCAGGCGCGCCGCCAGCCGCGACAGCGGCGCGTCCTGCGCCGCTGCGGCGACCAGCACGGCGAGAATCGGCGTCAGGGCGTCGCGGGTCGGCAGGGCGCTCAGTCGCGCGCCGCTCTTCGAGACCGCCTCGCCGCCCAGCAGAAAGCCGCCATTGGCCTCGAACCCCGCAACCAGCCGCGCGCCCTGCGCCGAAAGCCGCTCCATCGCCGCGATGACATGGGGCGAGCCGATGCGGGTGCGTGCGACGCGGGCGAACCAGCCGCACCGCTCAAGCGCGGTGTTGGACGACACCGGCGTCGCCACGGCGTCCGCGCCCAGCGCGCGCGCCGTCAACACGCCCAGCAGGTCGCCGCGCAGCAGGGCGCCGGTCTCGTCGGTCAGCAGCGGGCGGTCGCCGTCACCGTCGGTTGAGACCAGCGCGTCGAGCTGGTTCGCGCGCACCCACGCCGTCATCTGCGCGGCGTCCTCGGCGCGCACCGCCTCGGTGTCCACGGGCGTGAACGCGTCGGTCTCACCCAGCGAGACGGTCTGAGCGCCCAGCGCCCGCAGCGCGGCGTCAGTCACGTCGCGCCCTGCTGCGCTGTGGCGCCAGACGCCAATGCGCAGACCTTTCAGCGCACCCGGCGGGAAGAAATTCACCAGCCGGGCGACATAGGCTGTGGCGACCCCTTCAGCCACGGTCTCGGCGCCGGCGGTCGGCGCCGCAAGCGCTGGCGCGTCCAGCGCCGCCAGGATGCCCGCCTCGTCATCCTTGCCGATCTCACCACCCGGGCGATAAAACTTGAGACCATTGCGGTCAAAGGGAATATGGCTGCCTGTCACCATCACCGCCGGCAGGCTCCGCCGCGCCGCCTCAAGCGCCAGGGCCGGCGTCGGCAGCACGCCGCAATCCACCGCCGCAAGCCCCGCGCGCACCGCCGCGCCGCGCACGGAGGCGGCGATGCGTGGCGAACTGGGGCGGCGGTCGCGGCCCACCAGCAGCGCGCGCGGACCCATCGGACCGGCACAGCCCAGATGGGCCAGGAAGGCTGCGGTCCAGGCTGCGCAGGCGGGGTCGGTCATGTCGCTGACAAGGCCGCGGAGGCCGCTCGTACCGAAATTCATCATTCCCTCCGCATGGATGCGCTCACCGGGGGCGCGTCGGCGCGCGCCATGTCAGCCGCGGCCAAAGTCGTCCTCGATTCGGATGATGTCGTCTTCTTCGAGATAAGCGCCGGTCTGGACCTCGATGATCTCAACGGCGATCTTGCCTGGATTGGCCAGCCGGTGGACGCAGCCGAGCGGCAGATAGACGCTCTCGTTTTCACGCAGCAGGATGATTTCGGCGTCGCGCGTCACTTCCGCCGTGCCTTTCACCACCACCCAATGCTCGGCGCGGTGGTGGTGACGCTGCAGCGACAGCTTCTTGCCGGGGCCGACCTGGATGCGCTTGACCCGGAAACGTTCACCCAAATCCATGGTCTGATACCAACCCCAGGGCCGGTGGACCCGCGCCGGGGTCGTCGCCTCGGGGCGGCCCTGCGCCATCAGCGCGCTGACGAGGCCCTTCACCTCCTGCGTGCGCTCCAGCGGCGCGACCAGCACCGCGTCGGGCGTGTCGATCACCGTCAGCCCTTCGACGCCCAGCGCGCAGATCAGCCGTCCTGCGTCGCTGCGGATGTAGCTGTCGCGGCAGTCGGTCATCATCACGGCGCCCGTCGCCGCGTTGCCGTCGGCGTCCTGTGGGCTGCGCCGCCAAACTTCTTTCCAGTCGCCGATATCGGACCAGCCAAAATCGCCGTTCACCACCGCCGCCCGATCAGTCCGCTCCATCACCGCATAGTCGAAAGAGATTTTCGGCGCCTGCGCAAAACTGGGGCCGAGCAGCAGCGCGCCCAGATCTTCGCGCGCCTCTGCGACCGCTTGCGCCACGGCTGAGGCCGTATCCGGCGCAAGCCGTTCGAGCTCCGCCAGCAGGGCGTCGGCGCGGAAGCAGAACATGCCCGCGTTCCAGAGGCATCCCTGCGCGATCAGCGCCGCCGCCGTGACGGCGTCGGGCTTTTCGATGAAGCGCGCCACCGCCCGCGCGCCGCCCGGCAAGGGCGCGCCGGGGCGGATATAGCCAAATCCCGTCGCAGGGCCGTCGGGCCGCACACCGATGGTCACGATGCGCCCCTCCTGCGCCGCGGCGGCGGCGGCCATGACGGCGGCGTGCAAGGCGTCGGTGTCTTCGATCAGGTGATCCGACGGGAACACCATCGCCACCGCCGCAGG
Organism: uncultured Rhodobacterales bacterium; assembly: GCA_964599185.1. Taxonomy (GTDB): domain Bacteria; phylum Pseudomonadota; class Alphaproteobacteria; order Rhodobacterales; family Rhodobacteraceae; genus Rubrimonas. The sequence continues at coordinate 7,342 of CAZRFB010000017.1, forward strand.
ATCGCGCAGCGCCGCAAGCTGTGCGGCGACGGCGATGGCGGCGGCGGTGTCGCGGCCCTCCGGCTCCAGCGCCATCTCCACATCCACCCCCACGGCGCGCGCCTGCTCGGCCGCCATGAACCGCCCCCCCGCCCCGGCGATGACGATGGGCCGCGCGAAGGCAGTCGTGGCGAAGCGCCGGAGCGTTTCCTGGAACGGCGACAGCCCCTGCAGGATAGGGGCATGCTGCTTGGCGAAGTCCTTGCGCGACACTGGCCAGAGACGCGTGCCGGATCCGCCGCAAAGAATCACGGGAATGACGGGGACGTCGCTGGCGGGCATGCCGGTCTCCATGGGCTGGGACGGTGTCTTGCGGCGCAAGCCATGCCCGCTGCGGGGCGAAATGTCGAGCGCGCGCGCTGTCGGATGGATGACGAACGAAGCGGCGTTAACGAAAGCGCAACCCGCGCCCGCGAAGCTGCCGTCATGTCGCCAAATCCGCTCCGCAGCATTCTGTCAGGCTATGGCGCCGCCGCTCTGATCGCGGTGATCAGTTGGGCTGCGCTGGGCGCCGCGCCGCTTGCGGCGGCGCTGGGAGCGTGGATCGGCGGCGCTGCGCTGACGCTGACGCTGGCTGCGCAGCTGCGCCGGCGCGACAAGCGGGCGGCGACGCCTGAGATCGACGAAGTCGCCCGATCGTTGGCGCTGTGGGAGTCGGATGCCCGGCTGGATACGCAGGCGGCGCTGGACAAGGCAGCCGCGCGGCAACGCGCCGCGCGCGACGGGCGCGCCTGACGCGCCGCTTTCAGGCCGCTGCGGCCCGCTGCGCGCGCCAGCCGGCGTGCCAGGCGACGAAGCGGGTCAGCCCGTCCTCGATCCGGGTGTCGGGCGCATAGCCTACGGCGGCTTCGAGATCGGCGACATCGGCCCAGGTCTCCAGCACGTCGCCCTGCTGCATCGGCAGAAACCGCTTCTCGGCCTTGCGCCCCACGGCGGCCTCGATGATCGCGATCATGTCGGTCAGCTTCTCACGCCGGTGGTTGCCGATGTTGAACACGCGGTGCGGCGCCCAGCTCGACGCGGGGTTCGGCGCCGCAAGGTCGAAGGCGGGATCAGCCTGGGCGGCCTTGGGGATCAGCCGGGCGATCGCCTCGACCACATCGTCCACATGGGTGAAATCGCGCGCCATATCGCCGTTGTTGAACACATCGATCGGCCGACCCTCGGCGATGCGCTCGGTGAAGATCCAGTAGGCCATGTCCGGCCGGCCCCAGTCGCCATAGACGGTGAAAAACCGCAGGCCGGTCGCGGGAAAGCCGTAGAGATGGCAATAGGCGTGCGCCATCAGCTCATTGGCCTTCTTGGTGGCGGCATAGAGGCTGACCGGGTGATCGACGCTGTCGAGCGTCGAGAACGGCAGCTTACGGTTGCCGCCATAGACCGAGCTTGAGGAGGCGTAGACCAGATGCGCCACCGCGTGCCGGCGGCACTCCTCCAGCACGTTGAGAAAGCCGGTCAGGTTGCTGTCGGCGTAGGCGTGGGGGTTCTCGATGGAATACCGCACGCCCGCCTGCGCCGCGAGATTGACCACGCGTCGCGGTTTGCAGGCGTCAAACAGCGCCGCCATCGCGCCCCGGTCTGCCAGATCGACCCGCTCGAAGCGAAAGCCCGGCCGCCCGGTCAGCGCGGCAAGCCGCGCCTCCTTCAGGCGAACGTCGTAATAGGCGTTCACGTTATCGACGCCGACCACCGCGACACCGGCGTCGAGCAACCGGGCGGCGAGGTGAAAGCCGATGAAACCCGCCGCGCCGGTGACGAGGACGGGCGGCTCGTCCCGCAGCGCCTCCGCCCACCGTTCGCTCATTCGGCCGCCCGCTGCTGCAGCATGAGCGCGACGGGCCGACCGACGGAGCTGTAGTGGAAGCCCGCCGCCTCAGCCTCGTCGGAGCGGTATATGTTGCGCAGATCGACCATCACGTTGCCCTTCATCACGCCGCGCAGGCGCTTGAGATCGATGCCGCGGAACATGTTCCACTCGGTCAGCACCACCACCGCATCGGCGTCGGCTGCGGCGGCATAGGGGTCTTCTGCCCAGGTAGCGCCCGGCAGCATCTCCTCGCCCTCCTTGCGCCCATGCGGGTCGCAGATCACGACGCCGGCGCCGGCGCCGATCAGCGCGGGCACGATGGTCAGCGCGGGCGCGGCGCGCATGTCGTCGGTGTCGGGCTTGAAGGTGACGCCGAACACCGCGATCTTCTTGCGCGCCAGCCGGTCGCCCATCGCGTCGAAGATCTTTTCCGCCATGCGCCGCTTGCGCGCCTCGTTTACCTCGACAACCGTCTCGACGATGCGGATCGGGCTGTTGAACTGCTGGCCGGTGCGCGTCAGCGCCAGCGTGTCCTTGGGGAAGCACGACCCGCCATAGCCGGGGCCGGCGTGCAGGAAGCGCGGGCCGATGCGGCCGTCCAGCCCCATCCCCTTGGCGACGTCCTGCACGTCGGCGCCGACCTTCTCGCACAGGTCGGCTATCTCGTTGATGAAGGTGATCTTGACGGCGAGAAAGGCGTTGGCGGCGTATTTCACCAGCTCGGCGCTTTCGAGCGAGGTGAACACCATCGGCACCTCGCGCAGGCTCAGCGGACGGTAGAGCGCCCGCATCGCGTCGCGCGCGCTTTCGGTCTCGCAGCCGACCACCACGCGGTCGGGGCGCATGAAGTCCTCGATCGCCGCGCCTTCGCGCAGGAACTCGGGGTTGGAGGCGACATCCAGCGCCAGGTCGGGGCGCTTCTCGCGCAGGATGCGCAGCACTTCGCGGTTGGTGCCGACCGGCACCGTGGACTTGACCACCACCACGGCATGGGCGCTGAGCGCCTCGGCGATCTCGGCGGCCGCGGCATAGACATACGTGAGATCGGCATGGCCCTCGCCACGCCGCGTCGGCGTGCCGACCGCGATGAACACCGCGTCGGCGCCCCTGACCGCCTCGCGGATGTCGGTGGTGAAGGACAGGCGGCCTGCGGCGGCGTTCTTGGCCACCAGCGCGTCGAGGCCGGGCTCATAGATCGGCACTTCGCCGTTGCGCAGCTTCTCGACCTTGCTCTCGATCTTGTCGACGCAGACCACGTCATGACCGAAATCGGAAAAACACACGCCCGAGACGAGGCCTACATAGCCTGTCCCGATCATTGCAACCCGCATGCCGAACCTCCGCGTTGATCCTGTCCACACCACAAGCGGATCAGGAGCGAGCCATAACGTCGCATTCCTACCACAAGGTTGATAGCCGCGTCGCCGGTCCTGACGCCAGCACAATGCCGCGGCGCGGCGCAACTGGCGCGCCGGGCGCGACCGAAACGCAACGCATCGGGCGCGGGGCGATGCGGC
>CAZRFB010000018.1:0-1586 GCA_964599185.1 uncultured Rhodobacterales bacterium
AAGAACACGTCGTTGGCGAAGCCGCCCAGCAGCGCCGCCGTCAGCGCGCCCAGCACGCCGATCGGCATCGCCAGCATCACCGCCGCCGGGATCGCCCAGCTTTCATAAAGCGCGGCGAGGCTGAGGAAAACCACCGCCAGCGACAGCGCATAGAGCAGCGGCGCCTGACCGCCGGTCTCACGCTCCTCCAGCGACAGCCCGGTCCAGGCGATGTCGAAGCCGGGCGGAAGCTGGCCGGCCAGCCGCTGCACCTCCGCCATCGCCTCGCCCGTGGTCACGCCCGGCGCGGGCTGGCCCTGAAGCTGCATCGCGGGCACGCCGTTGTAGCGATAGAGGCCCTGCGCGCCGAATCGCCACGATCCGCTGGCGAAGTTGGAGAACGGCACAAGCCCGCCGGTGGCGTTGCGCACCCGCCAGCGCTCGATATCCTCGGGGTTGCGGCGCGCGTCGGCCTCGCCCTGCACATAGACCCGCTTGATGCGGCCCCGGTCGAGGAAGTCGTTGACATAGCGCCCGGCCCAGGCGACCGCGAGCAGGTCGTTCACGTCCGCCGCCGTCACCCCCATCGCGCCCGCCTTGCGCCAGTCGATATCGAGCGCGTATTGCGCCGCGTCCTCCAGCCCGTTGGGCCGGATCGAGGCGATCAGCGGACTTTCTCCCGCCATGCCCAGCAACTGGTTGCGCGCCGCCAGGATCTCCTCATGGCCCTGCCCGCCGCGCGCCTGCAGGAAGAAATCGAAGCCCGAGACGTTGCCCAGTTCGATCACCGCAGGCGGCACGATGGGAAACACCAGCGCGTCGCGGATCTGCGACAGCGCGCCGAAGCCGCGCCCGGCGATCGCCTGCACGCTCTGCTGTGGGCCGGGGCGCTCGGACCAGTCCTTGAGCCGCACGAAGCCGATGCCGACGTTCTGGCCCGACCCGGCGAAGCTGAAGCCGACCACGGTGAAGATCGAGGCGACGTTCTCCGCCTCGCCCTCGAGGAAATGCGTCTCGATCCGCTTCATCACGTCGAGCGTGCGCCCGGCGGTGGCGCCGGAAGGGGCCTGCACCAGCGTGAACAGGATGCCCTGATCCTCGTTGGGCAGAAAGCCGGTCGGCGTCTTGACGAACAGCCAGCCCATGCCGCCGACCAGCGCCAGATAGATCAGCCCCATGCGCACCGGGCGGCGGGTGATCCAGCCGACGCTGCGCGCATAGCCGCCGGTCAGCCCGTCAAAACCCAGGTTGAACAGGCCGAACACGCCGCGCCGCGCGTCCTCATGCTTGCGCGGGCGCAGCATGGTGGCGCACAGCGCGGGCGTCAGCACCAGCGCCACCACCACCGACAGGATCATCGCCGAGACGATGGTGATCGAGAACTGGCGATAGATCACGCCGGTCGAGCCGCCGAAAAACGCCATCGGCACGAACACCGCCGACAGCACCAGCGCGATGCCGACCAGCGCGCCGGTGATCTGGCCCATGCTCTTGCGGGTGGCGTCGCGGGGCGACAGCCCCTCCTCCTCCATGATGCGCTCGACGTTCTCGACCACCACGATGGCGTCGTCCACCAGCAGGCCGATCGCCAGCACCATCGCCAGCAT
>CAZRFB010000019.1:0-2107 GCA_964599185.1 uncultured Rhodobacterales bacterium
GAGGTTGCGATAGGCCGCCGACAGGCTGTCGGTGCGGTGCTCGCGCGGCGCCCCGCCGAGGGACCAGAGCGCGTTCTGGAGGTTCTCGGCCAGGGCCGTGAAGCTCTCGCCGCCGAGCACGACTGCGGCATGCTCCCAGCCGCTGTAGGCCAGGACGAAATGGAAGAGCCGGTGCGGGAACGGCGCGCCCGCAACGGTGACCCTGAGCTCCGTGGCGTCGGTGAAGTCCGACAGCGCCATGCGGCCTGGCTCGGGCGTCTGGCGGAAGATCACGTCGCGCGCGGCGCCGTGCAGGGCGCGCCAGTCGCGCACCCGCCGCTCCAGCGTCCGGCGGACGCGATCGTCGGGGAAGGCGTCGGGATCGGTCATCTGCAGATGACGCAGCAGCGTCACCGCCTGCACGGCGGCGTCGCGCTGCAGGATCGGCAGCAGCACCGTCTCCCACACCGCCTCGAGCGGATCGGGCACGGTGCGCCCGCGCTCGGGCTGGCGCTGGGACGGCATGCGGGGATCAGTCTCGATCCGGCGTGCCGTGCGCGCGCTGAACCCGGCCCGAGCGGCGGCGGCGCGCTGACTGTGACGATGTCGGTCTTGCATGTACGATCTCACTTGCTGGTCGGTGACGGGTTTGCCCGGCACGGCAGGGACCTCCGTTTGGTCACAGAGATCTCCGTCATACCGGTCCGCAGCGGCAAGCACCTGCGACCCATCCCCCACCGGGAAGACGAGCGCGCCGCTGTCTCCAGCCTACGGCCGGGCTACGCCCGCCCTCCGGCTGGAGACAGCGGCCAACATGGTTGTCGGCGTCGGACAGGATGGTTGTCGCTGATCAGGGTTGGATCTGGCGAAGAACGTGTTCCAGGCCCATGGGTCGGCAGCAGACGGGTCGGTGGTGTTCCGCCGCAAGCTCTCGCGGCTCCAGGTGTTGAAGTTTCTCGCCGAGCAACCGCGCTGCACGGTGGCGATGGAGGCCTGCGCGAGCGCGCATCATTGGGCGCGGGCCATCGCGGAGCTGGGTCATGCCGTGAAGCTGATCCCGGCGGCCTATGTGAAGCCGTTCGTGAAGCGGCAGAAGAACGACATGGCTGATGCCGAGGCGATCGCCGAGGCAGCTGCCCGGCCGACGATGCGGTTCGTTGCACCAAAATCGGCGGCGCAGCAGGCGGCTGCGATGGCATTCCGCACGCGAGAGCTTCTGGTGCGCCAGCGCACCCAGACCATCAATGCGTTGCGCGGGCACCTCGCGGAGTACGGTGTCATCGCGCCGACCGGTCCTTCGCATGTGGGCCGTCTTGCTGCGATGATTGAGTGCGAGCAATCCGCGCTGCCTGCCCCCGTCGTGACGCTGGCGCGCATCCTGCTGGCGCAGATCGCTGGGTTGAGCGCGCAGATAGATGCTTTGGAAAAGGAGGTGCGCCAGCGCGCCGCGCAAGACGAGACGACGCGACGGCTGATGACCATTCCCGGCGTCGGCGCCATTGTGGCCACTGCGCTGACCACCTTCGCGCCGCCCCCGGAGACGTTCTCCAAGGGGCGCGACTTCGCAGCCTGGGCCGGCCTCACGCCGCGTCAGCATTCGAGTGGCGGCAAGGAGCGGCTGGGCAAGACGTCGAAGATGGGGCAGCGCGACATCCGTCGGCTGCTCATCATCGGGGCTGTGGGCTGCGTGCGATGGGCTGCGCGCAAAGGCGCGCCGGAAGGCACGTGGCTGGCGCGGATGATGGCGAGAAAACCCCGGATGCTGGTCGCCGTGGCGCTAGCCAACCGCATGGCGCGCATCGCCTGGGCGTTGATGCACAAGGGTGAGGACTACCGAAATCCGGCGACGGTCGCCGCCTGATGGCGCCGCCGCCGGCTTGACGTCGGGGATGTGAGCAGGGCGAGGGAAACGTAAGGGCAAACGGTCATGAGACCGGATCGGAGAGCCAGGCCTAAGCGCAGCGCCTCGAGCGCGGGTAAGCGAAATGGAACCGATCTGCATATCTCCATACGGGCCCGCGGCGCGTGACGAGCCGCAACTCAGAGGCCGGACACACGACCGCACCTGACCACATGCCCAACCGTGACCCAGAAACTGCTTGCATCCGAAGGGGCGTCCACACACGCT
>CAZRFB010000020.1:0-2123 GCA_964599185.1 uncultured Rhodobacterales bacterium
GTGCTGCATCTGGTGGCGATGGCGCGCGCGGCGGGGGTGGTGATCGACTGGGACGACATGGCGGCGCTGTCCGATGTCACGCCGCTGATGGCGCGGGTCTATCCCAACGGTCTGGCCGACGTGAACCATTTCCACGCCGCAGGCGGCTTGGGCTTCATGATCGGCGACCTGCTCGACGGCGGCTTCCTGCATGAGGACGTGCGCACCATCGCGGGCGACGGCCTCAGCCGCTACACGCAGGAGCCGCGCCTGAACGACGCGGGTGAGGTGGTGTGGGCCGACGGCGCGGGCGAGAGCCTGAACCGCGACGTGCTGCGCCCCAGCGCCGCCCCTTTCGCCGCCACCGGAGGCTTGAAGCGGCTGGAGGGGCCGCTGGGCGAGGCGGTGATCAAGGTCTCCGCCGTCAAGCCCGAGCGCCATGTGGTCGAGGCGCCCTGCGCGATCTTCTCCGATCAGGAGGACGTCAAGGCGGCGTGGAAGGCGGGCGATCTGAACCGCGACGTGGTGGTGGTGGTGCGCTTTCAGGGGCCGAAGGCGAACGGGATGCCGGAGCTGCACTCGCTGACGCCCGCGCTCAGCGTGTTGCAGGACAAGGGGTTTCGGGTGGCGCTGGTCACCGATGGGCGGATGTCGGGCGCGTCGGGCAAGGTGCCCGCCGCGATCCACGTCAGCCCCGAGGCGGCGGAGGGCGGCCCGATCGCGCGGCTGCGCGACGGCGACGTGGTGCGCGTCGATGCGGTCGCGGGGCGGCTGGAGGTGCTGGTGGACGCGGCTGAATTCGCCGCGCGCGAGCCGGTGAAGCCCGACCTCTCGGCCAACGAGACCGGCATGGGGCGCGAGCTGTTCGCCGCCTTCCGCGCCCATGTCGGCACCGCGAACACCGGCGCGGCGGTGGTGGTGTAGGACGCCTCACGGGGGCAGGCGAAGCCCCCTCACCGGTCGGGCGGCCCCCCCTCACCCCGACCCTCTCCCCCCTTGAGGGGGAGAGGGGGAGACAACGGCGCCGCTTGCGCCATGGCCTGAAACCGATGCGCCGTCCCCGCCTCGCGCGCCCCCTCTCCCCCTCGGGGGGAGAGGGTCGGGGTGAGGGGGGGCCGCCAACCGGAGCACAAACCGCATGAAGATCATCGACATCTGCCGCCTTGCGCCCGTGATCCCGGTGCTGATCGTGGAGGACGCCGCCATCGCCGCGCCGCTGGCGCGCGCGCTGGTGGCGGGGGGCCTGCGCGCGCTGGAGGTGACGCTGCGCACCCCCGCCGCGCTCGACGTGATCCGCGCCATGGTGGATGCGGCGCCCGACGCGGTGGTGGGCGCGGGCACGCTGCTGGGGCCTGCCGACATCAGGGCGGCCAAGGCGGCGGGGGCGAAGTTCGGCGTCTCGCCCGGCGCCACCGACCGGATTCTCGACGCGGCCGAGGACGCCGGGCTGCAGATGCTGCCCGGCGTCGCCACGCCGTCGGAGGCGCTGCGCGGCATGGAGCGCGGGCTGGAGGTGCTCAAGTTCTTCCCCGCCGAGCAGAACGGCGGCGCCGACGTGCTGCGCGCCTGGGCCAGCCCGCTGGCGCGGCTCAAGTTCTGCCCCACCGGCGGCGTGAGCGTCGCCAACGCGCCCGATTATCTGAGCCTGCCCAACGTGGTCTGCGTCGGCGGCTCGTGGGTGGCGCCCAAGGACGCGGTGGCGGCGGGCGACTGGGCGCGCGTCGAGGCGCTGGCGCGCGCTGCGGCGGGGCTGAAGGGGTGACGGCGCCGCTCTCGCCGCAAGCCTTCGCCGACCGGCTCGCCGCTTTGGCGCAAGGTCGGCCCGCGCGCCTGATCGCGGCGCTGGCCGGGCCGCCCGGCGCGGGCAAGTCCACCATCGCCGAGGCGGTGGCCGCAAGGCTGAACGCGGGCGCGCCGGGGCGCTGCGCCGTGCTGCCGATGGACGGCTTCCACTTCGACGATCTGGTGCTGGTCCCGCGCGGCGACCGCCCGCGCAAGGGCGCGCCGCACACCTTCGACGTGGGCGGGCTGGCGGCGCTGCTCATGCGGCTGCGCGCGAACACGGAGGCCGAGATCGCGGCGCCGGTGTTCGACCGAACCATCGAGATCGCGCGGGCGGGCGCCCGGATCATCCCGCAGTCGGT
>CAZRFB010000021.1:0-5244 GCA_964599185.1 uncultured Rhodobacterales bacterium
GCCGCGCAGCGCGTCGTCGGAGAGCGCCGCCATCTGCGGCTCCAGCGCGTTGATCGCGGCGACGGTCTTGCGCGTCCCCTTGATCCTGCGGTCGTTGGCGGTGCCGAGCACCTTGCGCGCGATGAGGCCGAACATGCCGATCAAGTCCCTTCCGCCCTGCGGCGATCAGTGGACGCTTGCCGCCCCGGAGCGGGCGGCTTATGTCCAGACGCGCCGCGCCGGGCCTGAAGGCTTTCGCGCGCCGTATCGGGCGGAGACGTAAGCGCCGCCCCTTGTGCTGTCAACGCCGCAGCCCTTTCGCAGGGGCTACGGCCCATCGCGTTCGCCGGGCGAGAGCGCCGGGCCTGGGAGGTTCCATGACGTTTTCTTCGGTCAAATCCGCCGCCGCGCTCGCCCTGTGGCTCACCGCCGCGCCGCTGATGGCGCAGGAGGCGACAGACGCCGCGACCGCAAACGCCGATACGGTGATCGCCACCGTCAACGGCGCAGCCGTGACGCTGGGCGACCTGATCGCGGTGCGCGGCGATCTGCCGGCGCAGTATCAGCAGCTTCCCGACCAGGCGCTTTATGACGGCATCCGCCAGCAACTGACCGACCAGACCCTGCTGAAACAGGCGGCGGAGGCGGCGGGGCTGGACGCCGACCCGCAGGTGGCGCGCGCCGTGGCGATCCAGCGGCAGGGCCTGCTGGCCGAGTTCTACATGCGCCGCGAAGTCGAGGCGCGGATCACCGATGACGCGCTGCGCGCCGCCTATGACGCCCGCGTGACCGCCGCCGCGCCAATCCCCGAGGTGCGCGCCAGCCATATCCTCGTCGCCGAGGAGGAGAAGGCCAGGGATCTCCGCGCCCAGATCGACGCGGGCGCCGACTTCGCGGATCTGGCCATCGAGCACGGCACCGACGGCACCAAGACCCAAGGCGGCGACCTTGGCTATTTCACCCGCGAGATGATGGTGCCGGAGTTCTCCGACGCCGCCTTTGCGATGGAGGTCGGCGCGGTGTCGCAGCCGGTCAAGAGCCAGTTCGGCTGGCACCTCATCAAGCTGACCGACAAGCGCGACCAGCCCAGGCCGACCTTCGAGGACAGCCGCGCCGAGCTTGAGCAGGCGCTGGGATCGGAGATCGTGCAGCAGGTGATGACCGAACTGCGCGACGGCGCGACGGTCGAGACGCCGGAGGACCGCCCCGGCCTTGGCGCGATCCGCAACGACGCCCTGATCGGCCGCTGAACCCGCGACACCCGGAGACCATCATGGCCAAGATCGACGCCGTCTCTCCCTTTGCGCCCGCCGCCTATCCCGCCTTGCCGCTGGTGCGCGGCGTGCGGCTGGCCGGAGGCGCGGCGGGTGTGCGCTACAAGGGCCGCGACGACGTGATGCTGGCCGAGATCGCGCCGGGATCGGCCATCGCGGGCGTGTTCACCCGCTCGCGCACCCGCGCCGCGCCGGTGCTGTGGTGCGAGGAGCGCATCGCGGCGCGGCGCGAACCCGCAAGCCCCACAGGGCCGATCGTGTTCATCGCCAACTCCGGCAACGCCAACGCCTTCACCGGCGCGAACGGCGCGGCGGGCGCGCGGCGCATGGCCGAGGCGGCGGCGAAGGCGGTGGGCGCCGACCCGGCCAACGCCTTTGTCGCCTCGACCGGCGTGATCGGCGAGCCGCTGCCCGCCGAGCGCATCGAGGCGGCGGTGGGCGCCATCGCCGCGACGCTGGCGCCGGGCGCGTGGGAGAAGGCCACCCGCGCGATCATGACCACCGACACCTTCCCCAAGGCCGCCGGGCGCACCCTGACGCTGGACGGCGTGGAGGTGCGCATCGCCGGTTTCGCCAAAGGCTCCGGCATGATCGCGCCGGACATGGCGACCATGCTCGCCTTCGTGTTCACCGACGCGGCGGTGGCGCAGCCGCTGTTGCAGCGGCTGCTCAGCGCGGCGACCGAGCGCAGCTTCAACGCGATCACCGTGGACAGCGACACTTCGACCTCCGACACGCTGCTGCTCGCCGCCACCGGCGCCAGCGGATCGGCGCCGATCGCCGACGAGGCCGACCCGCGCCTGCCCGCCTTCCGCGACGCGCTCGAGGCGGTGCTGCTGGAGCTGGCGCATCTCGTGGTCAAGGACGGAGAAGGCGCCACCAAATTCGTCGCCGTGACCGTGACCGGCGCCGAAAGCGACGCGGCGGCCAGGCGCATCGGGCTCAGCATCGCCAATTCGCCGCTGGTCAAGACCGCGTTCGCGGGCGAAGACCCCAACTGGGGCCGCATCGTCGCCGCCGTCGGCAAGGCCGGCGAAGCGGCGGACCGCGACCGGCTTTCGATCCGGTTCGGCGACATTCTGGTGGCCGAGAACGGCTGGGTGGCGCCGGGATACCGCGAGGCCGACGGCGCCGCCTACATGAAGAACGCCGAGCTGGCGGTCGGCGTCGATGTCGGCGTCGGTTCCGGCGCGGCGACGGTGTGGACCTGCGATCTGACCCACGCCTATATCGCGATCAACGCCGATTACCGCTCATGAGGGGGCGCGCATGACGCGCCTGCTGCTGGTCGCGGCCTGCGCGCTGATCGACGCCGACGGGCGCGTGCTGCTGGCGCAGCGCCCCGAGGGCAAGAGCCTTGCGGGGCTGTGGGAATTCCCCGGCGGCAAGGTGGAGGCGGGCGAGACGCCGGAAGCCTGTCTGATTCGCGAATTGCGCGAGGAGCTGGGCGTCGAGACGTGGAAAAGCTGCCTTGCGCCGCTCAGCTTCGCCAGCCACGCCTACCCGGATTTTCACCTGCTGATGCCGTTCTACGCCTGTCGCCGGTGGGAGGGCGTCGCGCGCGGGTTGGAGGGGCAGGCGCTGACATGGGCGCGTCCGCAGGCGCTGCGCGACTATCCCATGCCGCCCGCCGACGCGCCGCTGGTCGCGGCGCTGCGCGACTGGCTCTAGCGGCGGTCGATTCCCGAGACCCGCACGCCGACAATCACCACGCCCAGCAGCGCGCCCTGCCCCGCCATGAAGGCGCCCAGCGGCAGATCCAGAAAGCGCGTCGCATCTCCGGCCATGAAGCAGAGCGCCGTCGCCAGCGCCCAGCCGCCCAGCAGCAGCAGCGCCATCGCGCGGTTCACGCCAAAAGCCTGACGCGCCTTGCTCATCTGCGCCGCGTGCGCCGTCAACGATTTGTCAACCATAGGCGTATTATCTCCCCATAATGGTTTCTTGGGGCTCTTTGCGGCCTCGCGGGCGGCGCGCCTTGCGGCGTGCTGTCGCGCGACTCGATAAACCTCTTGAAATTATCTTACCCTAATTTTTGGCGCGCGCCATGGCGCCAAGGTGGTAGCAAGCAACCATTTTTACGTGATGCTTTTTGTAAAGTTGCGCATTGCGCCGCGCGGCATTCCGGTTAATGCTATTTTTAGTAAAACCCGGCAGGTTAGCGCCTGACCAAGGGAACGACAAAAAGGGGAAACGCCAATGTATGCAACAATCCAGCTCTCGCCTTACGTCCACATCCAGGGAGAGGTGACGCGCCGCCTCGCCAACGGCGCGGTTGCGATCCGTCTGGGTGAGCGCGAATACGTCGGCGCGCCGCTGTCGCCGCTCAACACCGCGCTGACGGCGGTCTCCTGAACCGAGTGCGGGAACCGGGTCTCGATGCTTGAGAAGCGGGCGTTCGCGATCGACGACATCTATGTGCCCGTCAAGCGCCGCCGCGCGCTTGACGAGGCCAAGGTCGCGGCCCTCGCCGAAAGCATCCTTGAGCAAGGCCAGCAGATCCCGATACGGGTCCGCCGCGATGGTGATCGCTTTGTGCTGGTCGAAGGGCTGCACAGGCTTGAGGCCTGCCGAAGCCTGGGCGAGGCCACCATCAACGGGCTGCTCGTGAACGCCGCCCTGCGTTAGTCGGCGAACGGGTCCGTCACCAGAATGGTGTCGTCGCGCTGCGGGCTGGTGGACAGGATCGCCACCGGCGTCTCGATCAGCTCCTCCACCCGCTTGACGTATTTGATCGCCTCGGCGGGCAGGTCGAGCCAGCGGCGCGCGCCCTCGGTGCTTTGCGACCAGCCCGGCATCGTCTCGTAGATCGGCTCGACGCGCGCCTGCAGCGCCGCCGCCATCGGCAGGTGGTCGATCTCGGCGCCGTCGAGGCGATAGCCGGTGCAGATGCGCAATTCCTCGAAGCCGTCGAGCACGTCAAGCTTGGTCAGCGCGATGCCGGTCACGCCCGCCACCTGGCAGGTCTGGCGCACCAGCGCCGCGTCGAACCAGCCGCAGCGCCGCTTGCGCCCGGTTACGGTGCCGAACTCATGGCCGCGCTCGCCCAGCCGCTGGCCGGTGGCGTCGGTCAGCTCGGTCGGGAACGGCCCCTCGCCCACGCGCGTCGTGTAGGCCTTGACGATGCCCAGCACGAAGTCGATGGCGTCCGGCCCGATCCCGGCGCCCACCGCCGCCATGCCCGCCAGCGTGTTCGACGAGGTGACGAAGGGATAGGTGCCGAAATCCACGTCGAGCAGCGCGCCCTGCGCGCCCTCGAACAGGATGCGCGCGCCCGCGCGGCGGCGGTCCTTCAGCGTGCGCCAGACCGGCCCCGCGAACGGCGCAAGTTTTGGCGCGATCTCCATCAGCGCGGCGCGCAGGGCGGCGCGGTCGATCTCCGGCTCGCCCAGGCCCCGGCGCAGCGCGTCGTGGTGCGCCAGCAGCCGGTCGAGCCGCCCGTCCAGCGTGGGCTCGTCGAACAGGTCCGAGACCCGCACCGCGCGCCGGCCGACCTTGTCCTCATAAGCGGGGCCGATGCCGCGCCCGGTGGTGCCGATCTTGCCCGCGCCGGCCGCCGCCTCGCGCAACTGGTCGAGATCGCGGTGCACCGGCAGGATCAGCGGCGCGTTCTCGGCGATCTGGAGGTTCTCGGGGCTGACCGCCACGCCCTGCCCCGCCAGCTTGTCGATCTCGGCGAACAGCGCCCAGGGGTCGAGCACCACGCCGTTGCCGATCACGCTGAGCTTGCCCGGTCGCACGATGCCCGAAGGCAGCAGCGACAGCTTGAACACCTTGTCGCCGATCACCAGCGTGTGCCCGGCGTTGTGGCCGCCCTGAAAGCGCACGATCACGTCGGCGCGCTCGCTCAGCCAGTCCACCAGCTTGCCCTTGCCCTCGTCGCCCCACTGGGCGCCGATCACCGCGACGTTGGCCATGTGCGCTGTTCCCCGCTCGTCCTGCTTCGGTGACATTCGCTTAGCGCACCGGCGCGATGGGGGAAAGGCGCAGGCGC
>CAZRFB010000022.1:0-9743 GCA_964599185.1 uncultured Rhodobacterales bacterium
CGGCCACGCCTGGATGATGCGCGCCGGCGTGCGCCCGTCGCCGACATGCACCGCGCAGGTGATCTTCCACTGGCCCTTGCGCAGGGCCGGTTGCAGCGTCTGCATGGTGCGCAGGTCGCCCATCACGCCGACAAGGCCCCATTGCGCCTCCAGCGCCGCGACCACGCGCTCAAGGTCGCCCTTGGGCGCGTGCATGTCGGGCTCCTCGACCTCGACGTAGTAAAGCCGCGTGGCGGGGTCGAGCACGATGTCGCGCGCCTCCGCCCGCTTGCGCACCACCTGCTTGTGGACCTGGCTTTCGGGCGGCACGTCGATCACCACGTCGCCCTGGATGGTGGCCTGACAGCCCAGCCGCCGGCCGTCGATCAGCCCGCGCTTGGCCTTGTAGCGCTCCTCGACCGCGTTCCACGGGCTGAGCGAGGCGGGCGTCGAGGTGACGCCATGCTTGGCGAACTCCCCAAAGCCCGGCGTCACCTGGCATTTCGAGCAGATGCCGCGTCCGCCGCACACCGAGTCGAGATCGACGCCCAGCTGGCGCGCGGCGGTCAGGACCGGCGTGCCGGCGGCGAAGCGCCCGCGTTTGCCCGAGGGGGTGAAGATCACCAGCGGGTTGGCGTCATCGTCATGGGTCATGCGCGCTCTCCGTCTTGACGCCGCCCATCTAACGCGACTGCGCCGCTGCGGCGAGGGCGCGCATCGACCGATTGTCGCGCAAATGCGCCCCGATCATTTCCACGCGACCGGCGCATTGCCTGCTTGCATCCGGCGCGCGACGCGGCAATTAGCTGAGCGAGAGACTCAGGATGGAGGAACACGCGATGTTCAGGATGATCGCCGCCGCCGCGCTGTTGTGCGTCGCCGCCGTGGCCGCGCAGGCGCAGGACTGGCGCAAGCTGCTGACCCCGCAGGAGCTTCAGGCGCTGTTGCAACAGACCGACGCGCGGGTGATCGACCTGCGCGCGCCGCAGGGCGAGAACAGCTACGCGCTGGGCCACGTCCCCGGCTCGGTGAGCGCGCCTTACGATACATGGCGCGGCCCGAAGCAGAACCCGGGCGCGGTTCTGGATGACGCCGCGCTCACCGAGCGGCTGCAAAGCGCGGGCGTCGCCGCCGATACGCCGGTGGTGCTGGTCTATTGGGGCGGCGATCCGTCAGACTTCGGCGCCGCCGCGCGGGTCTATTGGACGCTTAAATCCAGCGGGATCGGCCAGATCGCCATCCTCAACGGCGGCTTCAAGGCGTGGCGCGAGGCGGGTCTGCCAGCCGAGACGGCGCCGACCGTCCCGGCGCGCAGCGCGATCGCCGCCAGCCTGTCGCCGCAGTGGCTGGCGACGCGCGCGCAGGTGCAGGCCATCGTCGAGGGCCGCAGCGAGGCGGTGCTGGTGGACGCCCGTCCCGACGCCTTTTTCCGCGCCGAGAAGAAGCATGACGCGGCGAAGAAGGCGGGCACGCTGTCGGGCGCGGTCAGTCTGGTGTTCGACCGCTGGTTCGCGCCGCAAAGCCCGCTGATGTCGGCGCCCGAGCCTGCGCTGGAGCGCGCCCGCGCGCTGGCGGCGGAGGCGAACGGCAAGCCGATCATCAGCTTCTGCAACACCGGCCACTGGGCGGCGATCAACTGGTTCGCGCTGTCGGAACTGGCGGGCGTGCCGGACGTGAAGCTCTATCCGGAGTCGATGGTCGGCTGGACCGGCGCCGATCTGCCGGTCAAGCCGGGCGCCTGAGCGCCTCAGGACGGCGCGCGGGGCCTCATCGCCGCGCGCGCTGTCGCAATGCGGCCAATCCCGGTCGTTAACGCATCATCTTGTTGACGAATGCCGTCGCAATGCTTCATCAGCACAAATGCGCGCGCCGAAGGAGCACGAACCATGGCCGACGAAGACGAGATCATCCTTGCCGACCTCAGCGACGATGATCTGGTCGCGCAGATGCATGACGACCTGTACGACGGCATGAAACCCGAGATCGTCGAGGGCGTCAACATCCTGCTCGGGCGCGGCTGGCAGCCCTATGACGTGCTGACCGTCGCGCTGGTGGCGGGGATGAAGGTGGTCGGCGACGACTTTCGCGACGGCATCCTGTTCGTGCCCGAAGTGCTGTTGGCCGCCAACGCCATGAAGGCGGGCATGGGCATCCTCAAGCCGCTGCTGGCCGAGACCGGCGCGCCCAAGCAGGGCAAGATGGTGATCGGCACGGTGAAGGGCGACATCCACGACATCGGCAAGAATCTGGTGGCGATGATGATGGAGGGCGCCGGGTTCGAAGTGGTGGACCTCGGCATCAACAACGCGGTGGAGAAATATCTCGACGCGCTGGTGGCCGAGCAGGCGGACATCCTTGGCATGTCGGCGCTGCTGACCACCACCATGCCCTACATGAAGGTCGTGATCGACACGCTGGTCGAGAAGGGAATGCGCGACGACTATATCGTGCTGGTCGGCGGCGCGCCGCTGAACGAGGAGTTCGGCCGCGCCATCGGCGCCGACGCCTATTGCCGCGACGCCGCCGTGGCGGTGGAGACCGCGAAGACGCTGATCGCGCGCAAGCACAACCAGCTTGCGGCGAGCGCCTGACCGGCGATGCCGCTCGCCGCGCTGAGCGCGCCGCCCGACGACGCCACGCTTGTCGCGCGCGGCCTGATGGCGCCGCCGCCGCAGGGGCTGGCGACGGATCGGGTGATGCTGATCGCCTGTGGGGCGCTGGCGCGTGAAGTGCTGGCGCTGATCGCGCTGAACGGCTGGACGCATTTCGATCTGGAGTGTCTGCCTGCGCTGCTGCACAACCACCCCGAGCGCATCCCCGAGGCGGTGCGGCTGAAGGCGCGCGCGGCGCGGGCGCGCGGCTATGGCGCGGTGATGGCGCTCTACGCCGACTGCGGCGCGGGCGGCAGGCTGGACGCGGTCTGCGCCGAGGAGGGGATCGAGCGCATTCCGGGGCCGCACTGCTACGCCTTCTTCGACGGGCTGGAGGCTTTTTCGGCGCGGGCGGAGGCTGAGATCGGCGCCTTCTACCTCACCGATTTTCTGGCGCGCCAGTTCGACGCGCTGGTGTGGCGCGGGCTGGGGCTGGACCGCCACCCCGAGTTGCACGAGATGTATTTCGCCCATTACGACCGGCTGGTGTATCTGGCCCAGACCGACGACGCCGCGTTGAGCCAGAAGGCGCAGGCGGCGGCGCGCAAGCTGGGGCTGGACTATGAGCGGCGGTTCACCGGCTATGGCGATCTGGCCGCCGTGCTCGGCAAGGCCGCTGCGCGGGACTGAACGCGCAAGACGGGGGCCGCGCGGGAACGCGCTTGGCGCCCCGGCCTGCGGGCGTTAACGCTCGCCCTTATGACCCGCAGCCTGCGCCTCGCTCCGATTCCCGGTCCCGACGCTCTCGGCGCGCGGCTGGCGGGCGGCTGGCTGTGGTTCTCGCAGGTGCGCGCGCAGGCGCCCGACGGCGCGGCGCAGGTGCTGCCGACGGCGGCGGTCGCGGCGCTTTACCCTCAGGCGATGGCGCCGCTGGCGCGGCTGGCGGCGGCGCGGGCGCCGCTGTGCGGGCTGGCGCTGGACAGACCGCGGCTGGTGGCGGCGCTCGTCGCGCAGGCGGCGCCGCCGCTGGCGCTGGCGGCGGCGCGGCAGGGGGCGGCGGTCATCGAGATCGACGAGCCCGCCGCCGCCTCGCGCGCAGGCGCGGCGTTGCAGGCCGAAGGCTGCGGCGCGCTGGTCGCGGCGCGCGACGCGCTGGCCGATGGTCTGGTGCGGCTGCGCGCCGATCAGGCGGGGCGCATCCCGCGCGGCGCGGCGGCGATGCTGGCGCACGGGCGCGGCGGCGGGGCCTGGGCGCGGGTCGATGCGCTGACGCAGGCGCTGGAGGCGGCGATGATCGCGGGCGCCCCGCGTGAGCGGCTGGCGCTCGACCCCGGTCCGGTGTTCGGCGACGACGGCGCGCAGGCGCTGGGCGCGCTGGCGCCGCTGCACGCCACCGGCTGCGCCGTGGTCGCCGATCTGACCGGGGCGCCCGACGCGGCGGCGCTGGGCGCGGGCGTGGCGCTGGCGCTGGCGTCGGGCGCGCAGCTGCTGCGGGTGGACGCCGTGGCGGCGGCTGCGTCCGCCGCCGCGCAGTGGATGGCGGCGCACCGGGCGGAGCGGCGCTGATGGGCGAGGCGCTGTTCTATCATCTGACCGCGCGGACGCTGGAGGCGGCGGCGCCGGAGATGCTGGAGAAATGCCTTGAACGCGGCTGGCGGGTGACGGTGCGCGCAGGCTCGCCCGAGCGCGTCGCCGCGCTGAATGCGCATCTGTGGACGTGGCGCGACGAGGCGTTCCTGCCCCATGGCGAGGCCGGGGACGGCTTCGCCGCGCGCCAGCCGATCTATCTGACCGCAGGGCCGGAGACGCCGAACGCGCCCGACGTGCTGTTTCTGGTGGACGGCGCGCAGGCGCAGGCGGCGGAGTTCGCGGCGTTCCTGCGGGTGGCGACGCTGTTTGACGGCCACGACGCCGCCGCCGTGGCGCAGGCGCGCGACCAGTGGCGCCGCGCCCGCGACGCAGGCTGCGCGTGCATCTACTGGGCGCAGCGCGAGGACGGCGCCTGGGTCAAGCAGGCCGAGGCGGGGCCGACCGGAGCGGGGCCGGGCGAGACGGAGTAAGGCGCGCCGCACGCCCCGCCGCAGGCCCCCGGTCCGACACGGCGCGCAGGGCGTCCCCGGATAATTTTCGCGGGAGCGATCCTGCGCGAGAGGCCGTCGCGGCGGCGTTTTACGCCGCGCCTGCGGCATCTGGGCAGCCGCCCCTGTGCAACCGGACCGCCCGCTTTAGTTGACCCTGCGCAGGTGCGCGGTTAGACACTGGACCTGCGGAATTGCTGCGGCGCGGCGAGACCGATGGCGGAGAGAGAGGGCTTGTCCATGGACGTTCTGCTCCGGGAATACCTGCCGGTGATCGTGTTTTTCGGGCTGGCGCTGGCGCTGGGGCTGGTGTTCATCCTCGCCGCGCTGGTGATCGCAGTGCGCAGGCCCGACGCCGAAAAGGTCTCGGCCTATGAATGCGGCTTCAACGCCTTCGACGACGCGCGCATGAAGTTCGAGGTGCGCTTCTACCTCGTGGCGATCCTGTTCATCATCTTCGATCTCGAGGTCGCGTTCCTGTTCCCCTGGGCGGTGTCTTTCGGCGATCAGGGCTGGGTCGGCTACTGGTCGATGATGGCTTTTCTGGCGGTGCTGACGCTCGGCTTTGTCTATGAATGGAAGAAGGGAGCCTTGGAATGGGAGTGAGCACCGGCGCGCTGCAGGCGGGCATCGACCGCGACGCCCAGACCGCGCTCCTGTCCAACGAACTGGCGGACAAGGGATTTCTGCTGACCACGGCGGATGATCTGATCAACTGGGCGCGCACCGGATCGCTGTTCTGGATGACGTTCGGCCTGGCGTGCTGCGCGATCGAGATGATGCATACCTCGATGCCGCGCTACGACGCCGAGCGCTTTGGCATCGCGCCGCGCGCCTCGCCGCGCCAGTCGGACGTGATGATCGTGGCCGGCACGCTGACCAACAAGATGGCTCCGGCGCTGCGCAAGGTCTATGACCAGATGCCCGAGCCGCGCTACGTGATCTCGATGGGCTCATGCGCCAACGGCGGCGGCTATTACCACTACAGCTATTCGGTGGTGCGCGGCTGCGACCGGATCGTGCCGGTGGACATCTACGTGCCCGGCTGCCCGCCGACGGCGGAGGCGCTGCTCTACGGGCTGCTGCAGTTGCAGCGCAAGATGCGCCGCACGGGGACGATCACGCGATGACCGAAGACCTGATCGAGCTGGGCGACTATATCGAGCGCTCGACCCCCGACGCGGTGTTCGGCGCCGAGGTGGTGCGCGACGAGCTGGTGGTGCGCTGCGCGCCCGATGGCGTGGTCGATCTGATGAAGCTGCTGCGCGACGCCAGCGCCTGCCAGTTCACCACGCTGATCGACATTTGCGGCGTGGACTGGCCGGCGCGGGAGAAGCGGTTCGACGTGGTCTATCACCTGCTGTCGATGCGCCAGAACCGCCGCGTCCGCGTCAAGCTGGAGGTGCGCGAGGACGCGCTGGTGCCCAGCATCGTCGATGTTTTCCCGGCCGCCGCGTGGTATGAGCGCGAGGTCTATGACATGTTCGGCGTGATGTTCACCGGCCACCCCGATCTGCGCCGCCTGCTGACCGACTATGGCTTTCGCGGCCACCCGTTGCGCAAGGATTTCCCGACCACCGGCTATGTCGAGGTCCGCTATGACGAGACCGAGAAGCGCGTGGTCTATGAGCCGGTGAAGCTGGTGCAGGAATACCGTCAGTTCGACTTCATGAGCCCGTGGGAAGGCGCTGAATACGTGCTGCCCGGCGATGAGAAGAAGGGCGCCGCGTCATGATGGGCGGTGGCGTCGAGATGCAGGGCTACGGCATGGGATTCGGCGGTTTCCTGGCCATGGCGGTGGTGATCCTCGCGCAGGTCGTGCCCTTCTGGCGCATCCTGCCGCGCGCGGGCATCCCTTCCTGGGTGGCGCTGTTCGCGATCTTTCCGCCTATCTCGCTGGTGCTGCTGTGGGTGATGGCGTTCAAGCGCTGGCCGGGCGATGACGCGGGCAGGGGAGCATGAGCATGGATGGCGACGCGCTGCCGGCCGCGAGCCGGATCCGCAACTTCAACATTAACTTCGGCCCGCAACACCCTGCTGCGCATGGCGTTTTGCGGCTGGTTCTTGAGCTTGACGGCGAGATTGTCGAGCGCTGCGACCCGCATGTCGGCCTGCTGCACCGCGGCACCGAAAAGTTGATGGAGAGCCGCACCTACCTGCAGAACCTGCCGTATTTCGACCGGCTCGACTATGTGGCGCCGATGAACCAGGAGCACGCCTGGTGCCTGGCCATCGAGAAGCTGACCAACACGCCGGTTCCCTATCGCGGCCAGCTGATCCGCGTGCTGTTCTGCGAGATCGGCCGCATCCTCAGCCACATCCTCAACGTCACCACGCAGGCGATGGACGTGGGCGCGCTCACCCCGCCGCTGTGGGGCTTCGAGGAGCGCGAGAAGCTGATGGTGTTCTACGAGCGCGCCTGCGGGGCGCGGCTCCACGCCGCCTATTTCCGCCCCGGCGGCGTGCATGTCGATCTGCCCGAGGCGCTGATCGACGACATCGAGGCGTGGTGCGAGCCGTTCCTGGAGGTCTGCGACGACCTTGAGGGGCTGCTGACCGACAACCGAATCTTCAAGCAGCGCAACGTCGATATCGGCGTGGTCTCCGCCGAGGAGGCGCAGGCGTTCGGCTTCAGCGGCGTGATGCTGCGCAGCACCGGGCTGGCGTGGGATCTGCGCCGGGCGCAGCCCTACGAGTGCTACAGCGACCTCGAGTTTAAGGTCGTCGTCGGCAAGAACGGCGACTGTTATGATCGCTACGTTATGCGCATGGAGGAGATGCGCCAGAGCGTGAAGATCATGCGTCAGGCGATCGTGAAGCTGCGCGAATGCACCGGTCAGGACGTGATGACCCGCGCCAAGGTCGGCCCGCCCAAGCGCGGCGACATGAAGACCTCGATGGAGGCGCTGATCCATCACTTCAAGCTCTATACCGAGGGGTTTCATGTGCCCGAGGGCGAGGTCTATGCCGCCGTCGAGGCGCCCAAGGGCGAGTTCGGCGTCTATCTGGTGTCGGACGGAACCAACAAGCCCTACCGCGCCAAGATCCGCGCGCCGGGCTTTTCGCACCTCGCCGCGATGGACCACATCTGCACGGGCCATCAGCTGGCCGACGTGTCGGCGATCATCGGATCGCTGGACATCGTGTTCGGGGAGATTGATCGTTGAGCCTGCGCCGCCTGCATCCCGACCAGCCCGCCAGCTTCGCCTTCACGCCCGAAAACCTCGCGTGGGCGGAAAAGCAGATCGCGAAATATCCCGAGGGCAGGCAAGCCAGCGCCGTCATCCCGCTGCTATGGCGCGCGCAGGAGCAGGAGGGCTGGGTGACGAAGCCCGCCATCGAGGCGGTGGCGAAGATGCTGGGCATGGCGCAGATCCGCGTGCTGGAGGTCGCCACCTTCTACTTCATGTTCCAGCTTTCGCCGGTCGGCTCGGTCGCCCATGTCCAGATCTGCGGCACCACCACCTGCATGATCTGCGGCGCCGAGGATCTGCTGGCGGTGTGCAAGGCGCGCATCGCGCCGAAGGCGCATCAGCTGAGCGCCGACGGCAAATTCAGCTGGGAGGAGGTCGAGTGTCTGGGCGCCTGCGCCAATGCGCCGATGGCTCAGATCGGCAAGGATTACTACGAGGATCTGACGGCCGCGCGGCTGGAGGCGATCCTCGATTGCTTCGCGCGCGGCGAGGTGCCCCGGCCCGGCCCGCAGAACGGCCGCTTCGCCTCGGAGCCTGCGTCGGGGCTGACGGCGCTGAAGGGCTTGAGCGGCGAGGCGGAGAACGGCGCGATCACGCTGGCGCGCGCGCAGGGCGACACCATCGCGCGCATCACCGGCGCGCAGGTTCCCGCCGCGCTGATCGACCTGCGCGCGGGCGCGGCGAAAGCGGCGGCGTCGGGCGCTGTGGCTTCGGGCGCAGTGGCTTCGGACGCAGTGGCGCAGCGCCCGGCGTCGCTGCCGATGGCGCGTGAGGGCGGGCCGGACGATCTCAGGCGGATCAAGGGCATCGGCCCGAAACTCGAAGCGATGCTGCACCATATGGGTTTCTTCCATTTCGACCAGATCGCACAGTGGACGGCGCGCGAGCTGGCCTGGGTGGACGACAACCTCGAAGGCTTCAAGGGCCGCGCCAGCCGCGACGAATGGGTTGAGCAGGCGCGCATCCTGGCGGCGGGCGGCGCCACAGAATTCTCCGAGCGCGCCGACCGGGGCGACGTGCCGACCAGCCAGCCGACGAGTGAGGGCTAAGCGATGCTCGACGACAAGGACCGCATCTTCACCAACCTCTACGGCATGGCCGACCGCAGCCTGGCGGGCGCGCGCAGCCGGGGGCACTGGGACGGCACGGCGGGCATCCTCGCGCAGGGGCGCGACTGGATCGTGGAGCAGATCAAGGCCAGCGGCCTGCGCGGGCGCGGCGGCGCAGGGTTTCCCACCGGGCTGAAATGGTCGTTCATGCCCAAGGAGAGCGACGGGCGCCCCAGCTATCTGGTGGTGAACGCCGACGAGAGCGAGCCGGGCACCTGCAAGGACCGCGAGATCATGCGGCATGAGCCGCACAGCCTGATCGAGGGCTGCCTGATCGCCAGTTTCGGCATGGGCGCCCACGCCGCCTATATCTACATCCGCGGCGAATACATCCGCGAGCGCGAGGCGCTGCAGATCGCCATCGACGAGGCCTATGACGCCGGGCTGATCGGCAAAAACGCCTGCGGCTCGGGCTTCGATTTCGACGTGATCCTGCACCACGGCGCCGGCGCCTATATCTGCGGCGAGGAGACCGCGCTGCTGGAAAGCCTGGAGGGCAAGAAGGGGATGCCGCGCCTCAAGCCGCCGTTCCCGGCCAACACCGGGCTTTACGGCTGCCCCTCGACGGTGAACAACGTCGAGTCGATCGCCGTGGCGCCGACCATCCTGCGCCGGGGCGCGACGTGGTTCGCGGGTTTCGGGCGGCCCAACAATTCCGGCACCAAGATTTTCGCGATCTCCGGCCACGTCAACAACCCCTGCGTGGTCGAGGAGGCGATGTCGATCCCGCTCAAGGATCTGCTGGAGCGCCATTGCGGCGGCGTGCGCGGCGGCTGGAAGAACCTCAAGGCG